>NZ_QULH01000002.1:323414-328944 GCF_003481635.1 Clostridium sp. OM05-6BH
TCTGATGACAGAACTATTTAGTGTATTGGCTGCAAAATCTGATTAAATTCTCGACATAATAAGCAATATGTGGTTGTACAATAACTTCCGGTATGGGAAGTTTGAGTCATTAACAGTGAATCAAAAGTTTAACATAACTTCATTAATTTGCAGTTAGGGATGCCGGCTTTCCAAAAATCCCGAAGTGGAATATGTTTCACCTGACAAAGAATGCTGGAATTCATAGCACCATGTCCAACGATCAATATGTTTTTTCCCTCTTTGAGCTGCGGATATACAATTTCGCTTAAAAATTGACCGGTTCTCTCCCAAAGTTCCTGCATACTCTCTGCACCGTCTCGGGCAATATACTGCTCAGGATGCCGAAACAACATGCCGACCGGACAGTCTGGAATATCTTCACAATTCGCAGTTCCCTCATATATTCCAAAGCCCATCTCGATCAATCGGTCGTCACATAATATCGGAATATTTCGCCCCTGTAAAACAAGCTCTGCTGTCTCTCGTGCACGAATCAATGGGGAACAGTAACAAATATCAATAGGAATATTGAGGTAATCTTCCCTTGCCTGCTTTGCCATCTGTCGTCCCTCTTCATTCAAAGGAATGTCCGTATGCCCCTGCAGTTTGTGCTGTATATTCCAATCTGTTTTGCCATGTCGCATAATATATAACATAACTTATAGTACCTCCTGCACTTCTTCGTAACGAATACGAAGCTCCGGCATTTTAGTTATCGTTGTGTAATAATTAACTGCCCAATCCTCTCCCTGTGCCGGATCGTTTTCTCCGGAAGCCGGTGGGGCAAATATTTTTAAGGAAAGCTCTGCTCCCGGCTCGATCGGAGTTTCAAAAAACGCAGACATCATATCTACCGTTTTCGTCCCTGGTGCTTTATAGAACCAACGGCCATTTAATTCCATCATTAAATTTAATTCTTCTTCAAAGGTTACTTCGCAAAATTCCGGCGTTTTCTCAAACTTGATCGGAATTGCAATACCCTCTGCATCTTCAGCGCTTCCCCAGCGTAACGTTGCAGGAAGAGTTACTTCTTCTGCTTCGTTCAAACCCGGCATGAAAAATGGATCCTTCAAAATATCCTTATAATCCTTTAAGATTGGCTGTGGAATACCTACAGAAGCGTTATTGGGATCCTCGATCTCCAGACCTAAACGTCCTCTGTCCCTAAATTGGTACATAGAGAATCCATCAAACCAGTCCGCATTTTCGGACTTTAACTTCTCAACAAAACGCTTGATCGATTCGCCCTGATGTAATGGTCCGGTCACATCGCCGTCAGTATTAAATTCAGATACTACCATTGGCTTGCAGATTCCGCCGTTTACTTTTGTAATTCGTTTCGAGGTCTTACGCAAACGCTCAAAAAACTCATCCACTGGTGTCATAGCATAGCTGTTACCGCCCTTTTCACATACGTCAAACGGCCATCCGTAATGCAGTGCCAAATAGCAGTCATTCGACCAGATATCTGCAGTTGCAAAAGCTTCTTTGAACTCTTTTTCAAATTGAACAGGGGCATCTTCTACACTAATGTCGCCAACGGCACTTCCACAAAATACAACAGAAATCTGCGGTGCTTCCTCTTTGACGATCTTTGCGAAACGAACAAAGAAATCACCAACCTCCTGATAAGAAAAACGCTGGTTATGGGTAAACCAATCGCCACCACATTCGTGATTGATACGAAGACGCATTCTGCCAAAAGGTTTTAAATCCTTAGCAATCTGTCTAAGATATTGATCTTCCAAAGAACAATCAATGGTCAAAGTAAGCGCAACATCCTGTCCATGACGTCTGATGTCTCGCATCTGCTCAAATGGCTGGCCGGTTGTATCACCGTCAATACCGCCGCGATATGGGAAATAGTCATCATAAGGATAATCCCACTGAAAATGAATTTCCATGTCTTTACAAGCAACACTGATTCGCTCCGGCCATTCTTTATCTTTTGGATAATAGGTATACATGATACCAATATTACGATGTGGTCGTCCGAGCGTGTTCAGAATATAATCCTGATTGACATATTCTGCTCTCTCGCTGCCATCGCCTAGATCTAACCCACAAGTTGCTGCTGTTAAAGTAACCTTGTTTAGTTTATTCATAAATTCCTCCTTTTACTCTACCCAAAATACTCTTCCATCATTTCTAGGTGCTGCAGCAGGATTTTCGCCATCTATATAACCTACCGCACAATGACCGATGCCTTCCCACTCGCCTTCGATTCCAAGATCTTTTAAGAGCTTCTGATATTCCGGCATTTCAAACTCTTCTTTCGCTCTGTGGATCCAAATGCTGCCAAGACCCAGAGAATGTGCTGCAAGCATCAGATTGCCCATAACAAGACTACCATCATACGGAGCTGTAGGCACTTCCTTATTAGCGAGTACGATCAAAATCGCAGGTGCACCATAAAAAGGATCGTTGCCTTCCGGTCCACCCATGATCTCATTGTTGACCGCCGACAATTTATCCCGCAGTTCTTTATCCGTCACTGCAATAGTGATCACTGCCTGTCTGCCCCTGCCATTGGCTGCATACAAACCAGCCTCTACGATCTGTTCCAGATCTGCCTTAGATGGCATTTCTGCCTTAAATTTACGAATACTGCGTCTTTCCTTCATTGCTTTGATTACTTCGTTCATGGTAATACCTCCGTTTCTTCTGATTTCATGCTATGAACATTCCTCTCCTGTAATAAGTAAAATCGGCATTTTGTGCTGCCTGTAGTGTAAAACGAACCATTTCCTATACTATCAGAAATAGCAACGACAAAATTGCCGTTGCTATTTTACACCTTTTTACACGAAAAAGAAATATTTATTTTATACGTAGATTTTCACCTTTTAATTTATCGCAAAAATGTGAGAGTTCAAACTTTTTTCAAAGTTATTTTGCCACAAAAATATCCGCGATCAAACCTCTTCCCGGATCTGTTTTGCCGCAGCCACCATATTACGAAGACTGGCATCTGTCTCCGGTACACCTCTGGTTTTTAAGCCGCAGTCAGGATTTACCCATAATTTATCTTTATCAATCTTAGTAAGCATCGCATGCAGCGCCTTTACGATCTCTTCAACCGATGGAACTCTTGGTGAATGGATGTCATACACACCGGGGCCAACCTCTGTCTCAAAATGATTTTCTTTGAGAGAATCCAAAATCTGCAAATCGGAACGAGACGCCTCGAAGGTGATCACATCCGCATCCATATCATCGATCGCCGAAATGATGTCTGTAAATTCACTGTAGCACATATGCGTATGAATCTGCGTTTCCGGTTTGACACCGCTATGGGTCAGACGAAATGCAGGAATTGCAAAATCAAGATATTCTGTATACCAATCCGAATGACGAAGTGGTAATTTCTCGCGTAGTGCTGCCTCATCGATCTGGATCATCTGAATGCCATTTGCTTCGAGATCTAGCACTTCATCACGAATTGCCAATGCGATCTGAGAAATAGATTCTTTGATGGAAATATCCTCCCTAGGGAACGACCAATTCAAGATTGTTACCGGTCCGGTAAGCATTCCCTTCATGATCTTTTTCGTAAGAGACTGAGCATAGATAGACCACTCTACCGTGATCGGATTTTTGCGATATACATCGCCCCAAATGACCGGTGGTTTTACGCAGCGCGTTCCATAAGACTGTACCCATGCTTTTTCGGTAAACAAAAATCCACCTAACGCCTCTCCGAAATACTCTACCATGTCATTTCGCTCATATTCGCCATGCACGAGAACATCCAAACCGATCTCTTCCTGCCATTGAACGCATTCTGCGATCTTTTGCTGATTGAAAGCAATATACTGTTGCTCTGTGATCTCACCACGGCGGTACGCAGAACGATTTGCCTTGACATCCTTTGTCTGCGGGAATGATCCGATCGTTGTCGTCGGAAATTCCGGAAGGCCAAGTACCGTCTTCTGTAATTTTTGCCGCTCAACGCGCTCCGGAAGTCTTGTATAATCAGTCTCCTTTATTCCGGCAAGACGCTTTGTAACTTCCTCATTCTCGCAGTTTCTATGCTGTAAAAATAATGTTTTATTCTTCACAAAGGTACTTTCTGCTGTATGATCTGCGGACTCTGCCAAAGTGCTTAGTTCCTGCAGTTCCACTAATTTTTCCTCAGCGTATGCAAAGTATGCTTTGTATTCTTCCGATAACTTCTGCTCATGCTGTAATGTATATGGCACATGGAGCAAAGAACAAGATGTGGACAGTACAATATGATTCTTTGCAACCGGTAAATCTTCTATCGTCTGCAGCGTTTTCTCATAATGGTTTTTCCAAATATTTTTACCATTAACGAGTCCTGCAAATAACAATTTATCCTGTGGGAAACCAAACTGCTTGATCAATGAAACTGTCTGCTTACCCTCGATAAAATCAAGTCCGATCCCGGCAAATGGCATTTGGATCAAATCCTCATAAATATCACGCACATCGCCAAAATAAGTCTGCAATAACACATGACACTTGTTATCTGCAGCAAGGATTTCATCATATAATTTGTGGAATAACTGAATTTCATCCTGTCCCATATCTTGTACAAGTGCAGGCTCATCAAACTGTAGCCAGTCAATGCCTTCTGTCTCGCATTTCACAATCAGATTCCGATATGCTTTACTCACGACATCCACATAATCTGCCATTTTTTTCGTTCCGGTATATCGGCAAAGTTTTAACAGTGTATAAGCACCGATCACTGTCGGCTTTGTTGTGATCCCAAGCTCTTTTGCTTCATGATACTCTGCAAAAAGTTTGTTCCCTTTTAGCTCGATCACCATCTCATCTTCCACCTCTGGAACGATATAATGATAATTCGTGTTAAACCATTTCTTCATTGCCAATGCTTTTACATCACCGGAATCGCCCTGATAACCACGCGCCATCGCAAAGTAGGTATCTAACTCTGATAACTGAAGTTCTTTATATCGTTTCGGAACAATGCCAAATAATACGGCGGTATCTAACATATTGTCATAGAACGAAAAATCATTGCTGGAAATAAAAGAAATCCCCGCCTCTTTCTGTGTAAGCCAATGCGTTTTTCTCAATTCTTTTGCGGTCTGCAAAAGTTCTCCCGCCTCGATCTCCTTTCGGAAATACTGTTCGGAGGCAAATTTTAATTCTCGTAATGTTCCTATTCTTGGGTAACCAATGACTGCTGTCTGCATATTCTTCCTCATTTCTGCACACTTTCTCTTCCTACGGTATTCATGCCAAATGTACAAAACACAAATCCCCCTTGCAACGCTATGTGCCTATTATACGAGGAATGGTCCCTATTGAAAAATACATAAAAACACAAGCTGACCATAGTTTGAAACTATAGGTAGCCCATTATCCTGTCAAACCAATACAAGTCGTCATTCCCGTTAAACAAAGGAATTCAAACTTCCCATACCAGAAGTTATTGCAAAACCACATATTGCTTATTATGTCAGCGATAAATAAACTATTTTGCAGCCAATATATTAAATTGTTCTGTCATCAGAGA
>NZ_QULH01000020.1:0-34901 GCF_003481635.1 Clostridium sp. OM05-6BH
AAAGATACCAACTTCTCTCATAATTAGCCTTAACTTAATGCCATTGGGATTATTCCATCTGCCTGTACCTTAGCCAATTCAAAGGATTTAGTTGTCCAGATCAATAGAGACTCCCGGAATAATATCAGAAATATCGTCCAGATAACCGATATTTCCGTCATCTTCCTCATCGTCATCATCATCATCTTCTTCTTGGGCCATTTCTGCGATCAATTCTTCGAACGCGGCACTGGCGATCTCAAATTCTTCCGGATCGTCCAGACTTTCAAATACCGGATTGCCATCAGCATCCTCAGAATAGATCAATAATAATACTTCGCCATCTTCGAATTCATCATTTGGCTCCGTAGGAACTACAGCAATGTATTCTTTGCCAAGTTCATGAATTTCCAAAGCGGCAACAGCTTCCATGTCCATGTCATTGCCATCTTCATCTGTCAGAGTGATCACTGCATTAAAGTCGTTATCTTCATTAAAAAATAATGCGTTATTTTTGTCGTTCATTGATATCCTCCATTTTACTATTGCTACATACGTGCAACAAAATATAATACGTTTTTATTCAAACTTCTCTGTATATCAGGGAGAGAGTTTGAAATGGTTATTTGCTGTTCAAATAGTAACATTAGGGGCATCTGATGTCAAATAAAAAGAATATAAAATAAATGCTCAATTAAAACCCTCCATACCGGAAGTTACAGACAATCCACATATTGCATATTATGTCAATCAAATAATAGCTATTTTGCAGCCGATAAAGTAAATTATCCTGCCTTCAAAAAAACTATAGCAATTGCTGCAGAACGCAGAGTTTTCGCGTGATTTCTTATTTTGTTAAGTCTCTGATGAATACATGCCTGAAGGATTGTCTGAGATGTCCCGGTTTAGCAAGGTATCATCCATTTTTGGACGGGACGCTTTCGCTACGATGCGCTACGTCACGTTACTTAATGTCTCTGAGATACGAGACATAAGTAACGACGAGCGCAAAGTCCCTTTCAAAAATGATGAATACCTTGCTTCCGGGACTTCGAGTTTCCGAAAGGCATGTAAATCGATCATCAGAGACAACAAAATCTAGAAATCACTGTGAAAACTAATTGCGGCAAAGCAATTGCTATAGTTTCTTGATGGCAGGACTCACTATATCGCGGCTGCAAAATATAATTAACCCATCGACATAATAAGCAATATGTGGATGTGTGAGATATTGAGGCATGGGAAGATGGAATAATTTATTAACGGATATTAACGGAACAGGGGGATATGTGGTATAATTGATGGAGAATGTAGACAGGTTATAAGGTATGGCAGAGTGTCTGCGGAATGGAGAATAAAATGGGCAGTAAAGTATGGACAGCAGGTAATTTATATGTGAATCAATCCGGTAAGATCGTACAATTGATGGCGGTTGCAAGACAGGAGGGCAGTGCGCAGGAGCTTGCCATATATCAGGAGATGCATGCACCATTTACCGTATGGGCAAAATCTCTGTCAGCTTTTGAGGCGACTTATCATAAGATGGCAGAAGTGTTAGAGGAGAAGCGTGCGCCTCAGGAGAGAACGGCAGAAGCATCCGGGGAGGAGCGTGCACCTCAGGAGAGAGTGGTAGAAGCATCCGGGGCAAAAAGTGCTTTGCAGGAGAGTGTGTCTGAAGTGTCGGCGCAGGATTTGTCTCAGGAGAACGAATCAGAGGCATCCGAGAATCAGCGCGCACAGGGGGAGAATGTGCCTGCCGGTGGGACGGATGTGAGCGAAGAAGAGCTGCGTATGGCACTGGAAAAGGGGCAGCCGGAAAAATATTTGTCCGGTCGCATTACAGAAACGGAAATCGCCAGGCGAGGCATGCTTCAAATATTAGATGCAGAGTCTTTTCGAGAAAAGAGACAGCTATTAGTGGGACTGCGTCCGTATATTGACAAACTGTTACTACACAATATTGCAGCAGCGTTAGATGTTGTTTTGGAAGAAGGAACGCTTGATGATCAGTTTGAGTCACTGCTTCATTGTGTTGATGCACATGCCAGATATGAAGGAGGGAGATTGCGGTCATGATCAGGAAAATTATACGCAGTATGACACAGGGGTCTGTCAAGACAAAACTTTTTTTATGGGCAATGATTTTGCTGGGGATAGCATCTGTTGCATTGTTTATCGCAGCGTGGATACTGCAGCTTCCGATATTTGCACTGGCAGCGCTTGTATTGTTGGTCGTTGCCTTTGCGACTGTAAATTCTGTTACGATCAATACACAGAAGGCTCAAAAATCAAATAAAGATACATACGATGAAGGAAAAGAAGCACATTCGCCACAGGAACGGCAGCGAGCCAAGGCAAGATATCTGGCCTCGCTTCAATCGAAAGATGTCAAAAAGATATTAAAGCAGCATAAAGTAACGCAGTCTCATCAGAAACTTATGATTGATTCTTACCAGGAGAGAAAATTAGAGCAGGTTCCGGCATTTGCCTGGAGAACTGACAAAACATTACATTTTCTTGTGCTAGAGGGCCATGCAAATGAATTTGAGATTCCCATGGATCAGATCAGGGGTATTTATTATGAAAAAAATGTAACTGCAGATATCGAAAAGGATTATATCCCGTTTCAATATAGTACGTACATTGCTAAAATGTTTCAAGATCTTTTGCCGGAATATGCAGAACGTAACGTAGACGGAGAACTTGTTTATCAAAAAAATTTATTTTATTTGAGCAATGGATTATACATAACGAATACGTCAATGGCAAATTTGATGAAGCTGTTGCCAAAGGTCCCGTTTTTATTGGATGACAGTGTGAGTCGCAGCAATCGCCTGGACGCATATTTTAAGGAAATATACAAAAATCGTGTTCTTTGTGAGGCCCATGCGATCACGATGGATCAGTACCGTCAGTCAATAGAGGACATATTAGAGGATTTGATACAGGCGCCCATCAGCGGACAGGAATTTGTGAAAAGTCTTCGCGATATGACAAAATACCATCTGATCGATCAGCAGCAAGTTAGCGGATGTAGCCAAAGATATCGTCAGATTAAAAATATATGACATGATGCAATAAAAATAATACGTAATTATATATTGACATATGTTAAAAATAAAGATATAGTATTAGTATACTTGAATTGCAAAAAGATGTTGACAGGATAATGAAAAAGCATTATCATACAAAAAGAACACTTGTTCGAATTAAGAAAGGATGGAATTTAGTTATGGCAAACGAAGTAAAGATCGATGAAAATAAAAGAAAAGCGTTGGAGTCTGCACTGTCTCAGATTGAGAAGGCATATGGTAAGGGTTCCGTTATGAAATTAGGCGACAATATGCATTTGAATGTGGAGACCGTACCATCTGGTTCTTTGGGGTTGGATCTCGCTCTGGGTGTTGGCGGTGTGCCAAAGGGACGTGTGGTAGAAGTGTATGGACCAGAGTCTGGCGGTAAGACGACCGTTGCACTGCATATGGTAGCAGAGGTGCAGAAACGCGGAGGTATTGCCGGCTTTATTGATGCGGAGCATGCGCTGGATCCGGTGTATGCCAAGAAGATAGGTGTAGATATTGACAACCTATATATTTCACAGCCGGATACCGGAGAGCAGGCATTGGAGATTACAGAGACAATGGTGCGTTCCGGTGCAGTTGACATTGTGATCGTGGATTCTGTAGCAGCACTGGTTCCGAAAGCAGAGATTGAGGGTGAGATGGGAGATTCTCACGTTGGTCTTCAGGCAAGATTAATGTCTCAAGCATTGCGTAAATTGACAGCGATCATCGGCAAGACCAATTGTACGGTGATCTTTATCAACCAGTTGCGTGAGAAAGTTGGTGTCATGTTCGGTAATCCGGAGACAACGACCGGTGGCCGTGCATTGAAATATTATTCCTCCATTCGTTTGGAAGTCAGACGTGGGGAGCAGATCAAAAAGGATGGTGAGGCGATCGGTAATCGAACCAAGATCAAAGTTGTGAAAAATAAAGTGGCACCACCATTCCGTACTGCTGAGGTTGATATTATTTACGGAGAGGGCATTTCCAGAGAAGGAGATATTTTGGATCTGGCCGTTGCAGAAAATATTGTCAATAAGAGTGGCGCTTGGTATGCCTATAACGGAGATAAGATCGGTCAGGGACGTGAAAATGCAAAACTGTTCTTGAAAGAACATCCGGATCTGATGGAAGAGGTTGAACAAAAAGTACGTGAAAAATATGCTCAAAAAGAGGGTGTTGATCAGGTAGAGAATGAGGAAAAGGCGTCTGATAAAACAGTTAAGGAGCCGGTTAAGGCAGCCAAAAAGGCTGACGATGCGGAATAATCGATGGAAGATGAGAAATTAAAGGCAACGAAGAAAGCGATGGGATTGTTGCAACATATGGATCGCACGGAATGGGAACTTCGCAGTAAGTTAGAACAGGCGGGATTCTCAGAAGAAGCAGTGGAAGCGGCAATACAATATGTTGCCGGGTATCATTATATTGACGATAAGAGGTATGCAAAGCGGTTTGTAGAAATATATCGCGAATCCCGAAGTATGCGAAGAATACGTCAGGATTTACAAAAAAGACACGTTCCGGAGCAGTGGATCACGCTGGCAATAGAGGCTGTTGACGAGGATGATACCCCGGCACTGCAAAAGGCACTGGAAAAACTGCTCCGAGGAAGGACAGAACTATCTTATGAAGAGCAGCAAAAAGTAACGGCAAAACTGTATCGGCGGGGGTTTCGACTGGATGCTGTTCGTCGCCAAATTGACCTATGGCGCGAGCGAAATGATTGCCAATATTAGGGGAAGTTTACTTGACATTTTTCTGTGAAAAGTATAAAATTGAACTGTTGTACTATGTGCAATGAATATTTATAAGGAGGTGCTTCAGTTCGATGTCACCAATGGTTATTAAAATAGTAGCCGTTGTGATCTTACTGGTTGCCATCGTTGTTACGGCACTTTTGACGAAGACGATTTCTATTAAGCGTTATCAGGAATCTGAGAATCAGAAGTTGAACAATGCAGAGGACAAGGCTCGTCAGATCATTGATGAAGCTGTAAAGACTGCAGAGACGAAAAAGCGCGAAGCCCTATTAGAGGCGAAGGAAGAAGCGATCAAGAATAAGAATGAAATTGAGCGTGAATCCAAAGAGCGTAGAGCCGAAATTCAGCGATATGAAAAGCGAGTATTATCGAAAGAGGAAGCTCTGGACAAAAAATCGGAAGCCTTAGAGAAGAAGGAATCCAAATTAAATGCGAAAGATGCGGATTTGGATCGTCTTAAGAAAGAGTTGGAGACGATTAAGAACAGCCATCTTCGCGAGTTGGAAAAGATTTCCGGTTTGACCTCCGAACAAGCAAAGGAATATTTGTTAAAATCTGTAGAAGAAGATGTGAAACATGAAACTGCTGTTCTCGTTAAGGAATTAGAGAACAAGGCAAAGGAAGAGGCAGACAAAAAGGCAAAGGATTATGTTGTGACTGCGATTCAGCGATGTGCTGCGGATCATGTAGCAGAGACAACAATCTCCGTTGTTCAGTTGCCAAATGAGGAGATGAAAGGACGAATTATTGGTCGAGAGGGACGTAATATTCGTACATTAGAGACTCTAACAGGTGTAAATCTTATTATTGATGACACACCAGAGGCAGTTGTTTTATCTGCATTTGATGGAGTAAGACGAGAGGTTGCTCGTATTGCTCTTGAGAAACTAATTGTTGATGGACGAATTCATCCTGCAAGAATTGAAGAGATGGTGGAGAAGGCACAGCGTGATGTTGAGTCGATGATTCGTGAAGAAGGTGAAGCAGCAACATTAGAGGTTGGTGTTCATGGAATTCATCCGGAATTAATTCGTTTGTTAGGTAGAATGAAGTTTAGAACCAGTTATGGTCAGAATGCATTGAAACATTCTATTGAGGTTGCACATTTGTCTGGCTTACTTGCCGGAGAAATTGGTGCTGATGTGCGTCTAGCAAAACGCGCAGGTTTGCTTCACGACATTGGTAAATCGGTCGATCAGGAGATGGAAGGTACACATGTTCAGATTGGTGCGGACTTATGTCGGAAGTATAAAGAGTCGGGTATTGTAATTAACGCTGTGGAAGCACACCATGGCGATGTGGAGCCAGAAAGCTTGATCGCATGCATCGTTCAGGCAGCAGATACCATTTCTGCAGCTAGACCGGGTGCTCGTCGAGAAACACTGGAAACATATACAAACAGATTGAAACAGTTAGAAGATATTTCAAATAGCTTTAAGGGAGTTGAAAAATCATTTGCCATTCAGGCAGGACGTGAAGTTCGTGTCATGGTTATACCAGAGAAGGTATCAGATGATGACATGATACTATTAGCAAGAGACATCGCTAAGCAGGTTGAGGATGAACTGAAATATCCTGGCCAGATTAAGGTAAATGTTATTCGTGAATCCAGAGTAACCGATTACGCTAAGTAAGGCGCAATGGAGTAAAAATGAGCGAAAGAGGTCGTGCGGAACGACCTCTTTTCTTTTCCACAAATAAAAACTAGAGTGTGACGAGAACAATGAAAAGTATGGGCATTACCTTTTACATAGATAGAAAATAATAGAAAGAAGGTGACAGGAGATGGTGATCTTAAAGAATTCTACACGCGAAAGCGCTAAAATAGGACAAGCGATAGATACGCAGTTTCAAACGGGAGGAGATCCATGGCTGGCAGTAGACATTGGAACGACAACGGTGGTAGTTGATCTATATACTTCTTATGGTGAGCTGGTAGCAACGTTAGCAGAAGACAATGCACAGGGAACCTATGGCAGTGATGTTATGATGCGGCTTATGCATGTCAAAGAGGGAAGAGGCGACCTTTTGGTACAGCGTATACGCGAGCAGATCTTCCAAATGGGCAGCAAACTGATCTGTAAATGGAAGTCACTTTTTGCGCAGACTGTACCGGTTCAAATGGCGGTGGTAGGAAACACGGTCATGTGTCATCTCTTTTTGCAAAAAGACGTTACCGGTCTGATGGGAGCTCCATTTTCGGCAGCTTATGAAGGCTGCTATACATTATTGGGGAAAGATGTTGGCTGGAAAGACTGGAATACGTTAGCCATTACAGTATTGCCTGGCATAGCGGCACATGTTGGCGCAGATGCTGCGGCAATGCTTGGAAATTTGCGGATGTGGGATGCGGACAAAATCCAATTAGCGGTTGATCTGGGAACGAACGCAGAGATTCTGTTAAATAACAGAGGAACACTGTATGCGTGTTCTACTGCCGCAGGTCCGGCATTTGAGGGAAGAGGGATCACGCATGGCAGGAGAGCGAGAGCAGGGGTTATTAATGCGGTGAAACTGTTTCGTGGTGCGGGCAATATCGAGCTTACCTTGGTGTCTGCTCGAGAACAAAATGATCAGAAGCCGATAGGGATCTGTGGTTCCGGATTGGTAGATCTTCTTGCGGCTCTGCGCCGCCATCAAGTGATGACATCGGATGGCTGCCTGCTTTCTGGTGAAGAAGCGATGCAGATAAACAGTGCCAGACCATTTGCGGACTGTCTGACTACGGATGTTAAGGGAGAAAGACAATTTGTTCTGTATGACGATATTGTATTGACGCAGCAGGATATTCGTTCTGTGCAGTTAGCGAAAGCAGCGATACAGAGCGGCATGATGTTGTTATTAGAGCAGGCAGTGGTGTCAGTGGAGGACATACAGGAGCTGTACGTTGCTGGTGTCTTTGGAGGATTTGTCAATCCGGGCAGTGCAAAACAGATGGGACTCTTACCTTCTATTGATGATAAGAAAATCATTTTTGTTGGGAACGCAGCGGGAAAAGGAGCAGGCGAAGCGTTATGTGACCCGAAATTTATAGATATGCTGCAGGAGCATATCGCAGACATACATCATATTGAACTGGCAGAGCAGGCAAAATTTACACAGGTATATATGGATTCTATGGAAATTGCGCCATGGCATTGATAATGCGATTGCGCCAAGGCATTGATACTGCGATTGCGCTATGGCATTGATACTGCGGCTGCACCGTGGCATAAATATAGCGATTGCGCCATGGCATTGATACTGCGGCTGCACTGTGGCATAAATATAGCGATTGCGCCATGGCATTGATATTGCAGCTGCACTGTGGGATGCTTGCCTGTCATAGGGGATTTGTGCTACTATGTAGTGAGCCTTATAGAGGTTTTAGATGCACGAAAATGGCTTGGACAGAAAGAAGGAATGAGACATGAAATTAGCATTTATTGGAGCTGGAAATATGGCACAGGCGATGATCGGTGGTGTGCTGCGTAAAGGTTTATTGCCTAAGAATGAAATCATTGCAACGGCAGCGACACAAAAGACGATTGACACGGTAGCAGCACAGTATGGTGTGAATGTCACTTTAGATAACAAAGAGGCTGCAAAAGCAGATATTATCGTGCTTGCAGTGAAACCGGTTTATTATGCGGAGGTAATTGCAGAGATCAAAGATGTTGTGTCTTCGGAGCAGATTATTGTTACGATTGCAGCAGGCAAATCCGTTGCCTGGGTAGAAGAGGCATTTGGTGGATCTCATAAGATTGTTAGGACGATGCCAAATACACCGGCGTTAGTTGGTGAAGGAATTACGGCGGTATGTCCAAATGCAAATGTTGGAGAAGAGGATTTAAAACAGGTATGCGATATTTTGGAGAGCTTTGGAAAGGCAGAAGTGATCAGCGAAAAGATTATGGATGCTGTTATTGCGGTTAGTGGAAGTTCTCCTGCATATGTTTTCTTATTCATTGAAGCCATGGCAGATGCTGCTGTAGCGGAGGGAATGCCTCGTGCGCAGGCTTATCAGTTCGCTGCACAGTCTGTACTTGGCAGTGCTAAAATGGTATTAGAAACCGGAAAGCATCCGGGTGAGCTTAAGGATATGGTATGTTCACCGGCGGGAACAACCATTGATGCGGTACGTGTGTTAGAGCAAGGCGGGCTTCGTGGAATCGTCATGGACGCAATGCATGCTTGCGCTGAGAAAAACCGCAATATGTAAGGAATCATTTGAATAATCGTGTAGCCGGAAAGCATATGCGAACATAGAAAGCATATAATTTCTTATGAACAAAAATAAGATCCGTATACGAAAGATATGGCTTGTTTTTGCAGTGTATGTTATATTGATCGGCTATATGGGGCTGTATATTGCGAATTGGCAGAGCAGGCAGAACAACTTGCTGAAGTATCAGACGTTAATGCAGCATAACCATATATCTTCGCATAGCAGAGCGTTGCTTCGTGATATGGAATGCTTTCCGGTGCGAAAGGATCGCCGAGGTAAAGTATCTTGGGACTTTGAGGATGGCTATGGAGCACCGAGAACGTTTGGTGGCAAAAGAAGTCACGAGGGTGTAGATATCATGGCTTCCAAAGATCAGCCGGGGTGCTTACAGATTCAATCTGTGTGTGATGGTGTGATTGAACAAATTGGCTGGCTGAAATTGGGAGGATACCGTATAGGTATTCGTTCCAAACAGGGATATTATGTGTATTATGCGCATTTACAGCAATATGCACCTGATCTGCGCAAAGGCAGCAAAGTAAAAGCGGGCGATTATTTGGGGTTAATGGGTAATACCGGGTATGGACCGGAAGGGACCAGTGGTCAATTCGCGGTACATCTGCACTTTGGAATCTATATTGCAAAGGATGGCAGAGAGCAAAGTATGGATCCATATCCTATACTATGGTATTTGGCACAGTGAATATTTACAATGCTGTTATAAGAGATTGCAGTGTTGCTGGAAAGGGAAATCCAGCTTGTAATGCCTGATAGTCAGGTGTTGTTATGAGGGGATTACAGTATCGGTAGAAAGGAAGGATACGGTTACAATGACGTTACCAAAGAAATATCAACAAGCCATGCAGGACTTGCTTGGAGAGGAATATTCCGCATATATAGAAAGTATGCAGCAGAGATCACAGACTGCCATACGAATCAATACGGCTAAGATTTCTTTGGAACAATGGGCGGAAATCTGTCCGTTTGAGACAAAGCCGGTACCGTGGACGGAGAAAGGCTTTTTGACAACCGATGAGCAATGTAATCCTGCCAAACATCCTTATTATTATGCGGGCTTGTATTATATTCAAGAACCCAGTGCGATGATACCGGCATCGATCCTGCCTGTGCATGAAGGAGATCGAATCCTGGATGTATGTGCAGCACCGGGGGGCAAGGCGACAGAGCTGGCTGCGAAGCTGCGGGGAACCGGTCAATTGGTTGCAAATGATATTAGTGTTTCCAGGGCGATGGCACTTGCGAAAAATTTGCAGATTGCCGGGGCGGTCAATGCAGTCGTTACAGCGGAAAAGCCGGAACGATTGCAAGAGTCCTTTTTACAGTATTTTGATGGTATTTTGATCGATGCACCATGCTCCGGAGAGGGGATGTTTCGCAGAGATCCCCATATGGTACAGGATTGGGAAGAAAAAGGACCGCAATATTATGCTCCGATCCAACGGGATATTTTGAAGGCGGCTTATCAAATGCTTCGGGAAGGTGGATATTTGGTCTACTCCACATGTACTTTTTCGCCGGAAGAAGATGAAAAAAATATATTGTGGTTTTTGCGGCAATTTCCGGATATGCACGTTTGTGAAGTCCCACGTAAAGAGGGCTTTTGCAGCGGAATCACGGATGCGGCATTGACAGAAACGGAACGGCAGCAGCTATCTCGCTGTGTTCGAATTTTCCCACATAAGACAGTGGGAGAGGGTCATTTCGCTGTCCTTTTGCAGAAAGGAGATTCGTCGGCTGTAGAGCAGGAAAGCAATTCCGCGGAGCAGGAAAATTCCCTTGCCGAGCGAGTGCATGATCATGGTTTACGTATGGCAGAGAAAAAGCATCAAAGTTTCGGAGCAGAACGAAGATCAAAATATGCCGGTACGAGACAACAACGTCTCTCCGGGAAAAAAGACCGCAGAATGAAGGATGGAGATAACAATCTTGTGGCTAAGGCGGCTTGGTGGACAGGATGTCTTTCGGCTCCCGGGGCAGAGAGGTATCGTTTGATTCCCGGCAAGAAACAGTTTACGCTAGAAATGGAAGGATCCGTATCGTGGAAAGGGCTTCGCTGTATTCAGACAGGATTGATCGTGGGTAGCGCAGAGAAACGATTTGAGCCGTCCATACAGCTTGCACTTTCTATTTGCGATAAGGACAAGCTTCCGTATGTGAATTTATCTTCCGAAGAACAGGATGTGATCCGTTATCTGAAAGGAGAGACACTGCAGGATGTGACTGTTTTGAATGAGGGGATGTTAAAGCAGACGGAAAATTATGTGTTAGTATGTGTAGATGGTTTTGCATTAGGCTGGGGAAAATATATGCAGAATGGAATGCTAAAAAACAAATATTACGCAGGATGGCGCATGCAGTAATTACAAGATATGATTGGAGGAACGGATGAAAGCGAAACGTGGAGATTTCGGTTATATAAACAATAGAAAGAAAAGAACCCTTACGATAGCAATTATTTATAGTGCTATTTCTATTGGGATTTATGTATTGGGATTGGTGCTGAATCATATGTCCAGACAGAATTTATTTACGGTGATCGCAGTGTTAGGGGTACTGCCGATCGTGAAACAG
Organism: Clostridium sp. OM05-6BH; assembly: GCF_003481635.1. Taxonomy (NCBI): domain Bacteria; kingdom Bacillati; phylum Bacillota; class Clostridia; order Eubacteriales; family Clostridiaceae; genus Clostridium; species Clostridium sp. OM05-6BH. The sequence goes on from NZ_QULH01000020.1 coordinate 11,607, forward strand.
ATTGTTGGTTTTGTTGTGGTATTTCCGTATCATTCTGTAACCGAGGAACAATACCAAAAAGTGCAAAAAGCTTTGCCGGAGAGGATGGAACTGATGACAGATCTGGTGATCACTTCTTCCGAAAAGATTATGCATTTAAATTTTTTGGCAGTAGGTAATGGACGAGTGATTGGCGTATTGGGCAATGGAAAACAGGAATTATCCTATGTTAGAGAGTATTTGTCCAAGGGCGTTGCTAACTGGGGAACGCAGTATAAAGTGCAGATCGTGGAGAAGCAGGCGATGTTTTTACAGGAGTTAGCAAGAATTGATTCCATTCCGGAATGTACGGAGGATCAGGAAGAAGAGTTGGAACATGTGAAATCTTACCTGCGATCTTTGATCGTATAACCGAGAGAAAGGGCAGAGAGCTATTATGCGAGAAGTAATAATTTCTGAACGCGAGGAAGGACAGCGTTTGGATCGCTATTTGGAAAAATATATGCCGGATGCTCCGAAAAGCTTTTTTTATAAGATGATGCGCAAGAAAAACATTGTGTTAAACGGGAAAAAAGTGTCTGGGTCGGAGCGGATTCAGACCGGCGATCAGATAAAATTGTTTCTTGCGGATGAAACAATTGAGGGTTTTCGGTCAGGGAAGAAAGCTCAAGAAGTTGATTTGGGCGCACAACACCTGTCACAGGCAAAGAGGCTGACTAATGGTGCACGACAGATGCCACAGGCAAAGAGGCCGACTAATGGTGCACAACAGATGCCACAGGCAAAGAGGTCGGAAAAGGGTGCACGTCAAGGAAAAATAGAGTTGCAGCAGGGGTACTATGACAGAAACTTGCCGCCGTTGCAAATTGTCTATGAGGATGCTCAGTTTTTGGTGGTTAATAAGCCGGTTGGAGTGCTGTCCCAAAAAGCGGACAGAAATGACAGGTCGATCGTTGAACAGATTACAGATTATTTGGCAGATAATGCTGCTGATGACACGTTTCGTCCGGGAATCTGTAATCGTTTGGACCGAAATACTTCCGGCCTGATCGTAGCAGGAAAGACGGTACGTGCGCTACAGGACATGAATAAGCGGTTCAAGGAACGTACAATCTGCAAATATTATTTATGTGTTGTTCATGGAAGTGTGTCAAAAAAGCAGTATTTGAAAGGCTACCTAGAGAAGGATAGTCGAACCAATAAAGTGACAGTAAGACAACAGCCCGGCCCTAACAGTGTACCGATTGCAACGGAATACCTGCCGCTTCAACAGGGGATGTATCAAGGGGAATCTTTTACCCTGCTGCAGGTGCATCTGATCACAGGTAAATCTCATCAAATTCGTGCGCATTTGGCAAGCATTGGTCATCCATTGGTGGGGGACGTTAAATACAGTACGAAACGAGCGTCTGCCTTCGACCGAGAGCAGTTACATCAGCGAGTGCAATTGCTGCATGCTTGGCAGCTTATATTTACGGCACATGGAAAAGAATATGTTTGGAAAGCGGAACTCCCAGACAATTTTGCACAGGTACTGCGCAGACTAGGGATGGAAACGGAACAGAACAGTATTTAGCTGAGATAGTGCGCAGACTAGGGATAGAGATTAAATGATCATATTGCACTATTCATAAGGAGTTGAGAGAATTATGCCATCTTGGAATTCAAGAGGACTTCGAGGCTCTATGTTAGAGGAAGCCCTTAATATGACAAATGAACAATATCGCAAAGAGCATTTGGCATTAGTACAAAAAATACCGACGCCCATTACGCCGATCAATATCGACAAAGAGCATCGGCATATCACCTTAGCATATTTTGAACAAAAAAGTACCGTAGATTATATCGGGAATGTGCAGGGGGTGCCAATTTGTTTTGATGCCAAAGAATGCGCCGGGGAGCGTTTTGCCCTCCAAAATATCCATGAGCATCAGATGGAGTATATGCAGGACTTTGAGCGGCAAGATGGCATTGCGTTTTTGATCGTCTATTTTAAGGAAGCCGGTGTCTATTACTATGTACCGTTTCGCGATGTAAAACGCTTTTGGGATCGTGCAGCAGAAGGAGGACGCAAAAGCTTTTTGCGTCACGAACTGGATCAGGATTACCAGATACGCACATCAAACCAAATATTCATTCATTATTTGGATGCTTTAAGCCGCGATCTGGAGTCCCGTCCGGAATCTTAAATATTATAAATGCAGCACGCGTTCTTTGATCTCCTGGGTACGTCCCTGATTCCAAAATTGCGTCCCAATATACCCACAGGTACGTCTTGCAACGTTCATTTTGTTCTGGTCGGTGTTGCCGCAATTTGGGCATTCCCAGATCAGCTTACCATGTTCGTCAGTGACAATCTGAATCTGACCGGTATAACCGCAGCATTGACAATAATCACTCTTGGTATTTAATTCCGCATACATAATATTATCATAAATATATTTCATAACATTTAATACGGCTTCGATATTATTTTCCATATTCGGTACTTCCACATAACTGATCGCACCACCCGGAGATAATTCTTGAAATTGCGCCTCAAATTTCAATTTATCAAAGGCATTGATCTCCTCAGTTACATGTACGTGATAACTGTTAGTGATATAGCCGCGGTCGGTCACACCTTCGATAATGCCAAAGCGTTTTTGCAGACATTTGGCAAATTTGTAGGTGGTGGACTCTAGCGGAGTACCATATAAGCTAAAGTCGATGTTGGTTTCTTCGCGCCATTTTGCACAGGCATCATTCATATGCTGCATGACTTGCAATGCAAATGGGGTGGATTCCGGATCAGTATGACTGTGTCCGGTCATATATCTGGTGCATTCGCATAATCCGGCGTATCCCAAAGAAATCGTAGAATATCCGTTATATAGCAGTTTATTGATCGTCTCACCTTTCTTCAGACGAGCGAGAGCACCGTACTGCCAAAGGATTGGAGCAACGTCGGAAGGCGTATCTAATAAACGCTTGTGGCGGCACATCAGTGCACGATAACACAGGTCCAGACGTTCATCAAAAATCTGCCAGAATTTATCCATATCCTTGCCGGAAGAGCAGGCAACATCCACTAAGTTGATCGTGACAACGCCCTGATTAAAGCGGCCGTAAAACTTTGGCTTATCGTTTTCGTCATGATAAACAGTCAGGAAGGAACGGCAGCCCATGCAAGGATAGCAGTTGCCATCTTTTAATTTACGCATGATCTTTTCAGAAATATAGTCAGGAACCATTCGTTTTGCCGTACATTTTGCTGCCAGTTTGGTTAGTTCCCAATATTTACTGCCTTCAGTAATATTATCTTCTTCCAATACATAGATCAGCTTTGGAAAAGCAGGAGTAATATATACACCTTTTTCATTCTTAACGCCCTGAATACGCTGGCGAAGGATCTCTTCCGTTACGAGTGCAAGATCATCACGCAGACGTCCTTCCGGAACTTCATCCAAATACATAAATACCGTAACAAATGGTGCTTGTCCATTAGTTGTCATCAAGGTGATCACCTGATACTGGATCATCTGTACGCCACGCTTGATCTCGTCGCGCACACGCTGTTCCGCCACATCATTGATCTGTTCTTCGGAAGCAGCGATATTCGCTTTTTCGAACTCATCACGCACCTGCAGTCGGAATTTTTGTCTGCTGACATCCACAAATGGGGCGAGATGTGCCAAAGAAATGCTCTGTCCGCCGTACTGGGAACTGGCAATCTGTGCAATGCTCTGCGTTGCTATATTGCAGGCAGTTGAAAAACTCTTTGGCCGTTCAATCATGGTTTCACTGATCACAGTACCGTTTTGCAGCATATCTTCCAAATTGACAAGACAGCAGTTGTGCATATGCTGTGCAAAATAATCGGAATCGTGAAAATGTATAATGCCCTGTTCGTGTGCGGCTACGATATCCTCTGGGAGCAAAAAACGCTTGGTAATGTCTTTACTGACTTCGCCGGCCATATAATCGCGTTGTACACTATTTACGGTAGGATTCTTATTGGAATTTTCCTGCTTTGCCTCTTCATTATTACATTCCAACAGGCTTAAGATCTGCTTATCGGTTGAGTTGGATTTGCGGACTAAGGCGCGAGTATAACGGTAAGTAATGTATTTGCGTGCCAGCACAAATGCACGTTTGTTCATGATCTGATCCTCGACAAGATCCTGAATTTCTTCGACGCCGAGAGTTCGGCCAATGTCAGAACAAATCTTCTCTACATTAGTAGAAATCTCCTCGATCTGTTCTTCTGATAATTGATCAACAGCGGCAACCTCGCAGTTTGCTTTTTTGATCGCTGCTGATATTTTGGTGACATCAAAATCGGCTTCAATGCCACTTCTTTTCATGATTTTCATGAATGCAACCTCCTCCATTCAGACTTGCTTCCTAATCGAGGAAAGCACACAGACTGCGTGGATATGCATACTTTCTCGGATTTTTAGAAGTACTATATAATGTTCGAAAAATGTCATGGTGACACTATATATTGTGTTTTCTCGACGGGATTTATACTAGCACATTTTTATTTACAACACAATCCCCATAATCCACATTATGCCAATACCAAAAATACGCTATGTTATCAAAAATGCAGTCTGGGAGTTTCTTTGAAAGCTGCCCTTAAAAAAATTCCATACTTGGAAGATACAATGATAAAAATTGGGGGTTTTCAAATTAGAATGTATGTGGTATGATGTTTGATGAAATGCGAAGAAGAGAAGTAGTAACCATAGAATGGAATGCAGAAAGCTGTTGGTTGATGCGAAGCAGTGGAAGTGATATGGCGAACTCGTCTCGGAGCAGCCGGTTGAACTTTAGTAGATCAGGACGGATTCCCACCGTTAGAGGGGAAAGGTATTGACAAGTTGTTGATGTACCTGTGAGCGCATGTTTTTCATGAATAAGAGTGGTAACGCGGATGATCCGTCTCTATATTATATAGAGACGTTTTTTACATTACGAAAGAATTTCACGTTGATCCTTATACAAACTCTGACAGAATGCACACAGATGCGCAACGCATTACAAGGACTCAAAGGGGAGTCTGGAAAGTGAGGTTATTTATGAAAGGATTTGAAAAGTATCAGAAGAGTTATTTTATGCCACCGGAGGATTGTTATGAATGGGTAAAGAAAGATGCAATTGATAAGCCGCCGGTTTGGTGCAGTGTTGATTTACGTGATGGCAATCAGGCTTTGATCGAGCCAATGAGCCTGGACGAGAAAATAGAGTTTTTTAAGATGCTGGTTAAGATTGGATTTAAGGAGATCGAGGTCGGTTTTCCGGCAGCATCCGAGACAGAGTTTACTTTTTTGAGAGCACTGATCGATCAGCATCTCATTCCGGATGATGTAACGGTTCAGGTACTTACACAGGCAAGAGAACATATTATCCGCAAGACATTTGAAGCAGTGGATGGTGCACCAAATGCAATCGTTCATGTATATAATTCTACATCTGTAGCACAAAGAGAGCAGGTGTTCCGTAAATCCAAGGAAGAGATCAAGGAGATTGCAGTAAACGGAGCAAAACTGTTAAAAGAGCTTGCTGCAGAGGCACATGGTAACTTCCGCTTTGAATACAGCCCGGAGAGTTTCCATGGAACAGAAGTAGATTATGCAGTAGAAGTATGTAATGCCGTTTTGGATGTATGGCAGCCACAGGCAGATGCACCGGCGATCATTAATATCCCTGCCACTGTCGAGAATGCAATGCCGCATGTTTTTGCAAGCCAGATTGAATATGTCAGCAAACATCTGAAATACCGTGATAATGTTGTTCTTTCTCTGCATCCACACAATGACCGTGGTACTGGCGTGGCAACTGCGGAGCTTGGTGTATTGGCAGGAGCAGACCGTTTGGAAGGCACTTTATTTGGTAACGGTGAACGTACCGGTAATTTAGACTTAGTAACTGTTGCTATGAATCTGCATTCTCATGGTGTGGATTCCAAGTTAGATTTCCACAATATGCAGGAGATCGCAGATACGTATGAGCGTTTGACAGCAATGCAGGTATCCAAGCGTCAGCCATATGCAGGTGAGCTTGTATTTACCGCATTTTCCGGTTCTCATCAGGATGCTATCTCCAAAGGTATGGCATATCGCGAGGAGCGTAACGAAAATCTTTGGACGGTTCCATATCTGCCGATCGATCCGAAAGATGTTGGAAGAACATATGATTCGGATGTTATCCGTATCAACAGCCAGTCCGGTAAGGGCGGTGTAGCGTATGTATTAAAACAGAATTACGGATTAGAGATTCCAGACCGTATGCGTGAGGAAGTCGGTTACCTGATGAAGGGTGTTTCCGATCATGCACATGCAGAGCTCAGTCCGGAAGATATGCTGCGCGTATTCGAAGAGACATACAGCCAGCCAAAGCGCAGTTTTGCTATTGCAGAAGTACACTTCCAGCAGAAAGATGGTATTACAACGCAGGTTACTTTTGAGCAGGATGGCAAAAAAGAAGTTGTCGAGGCAAAGGGAAATGGACGTTTGAATGCAGTCAACAATGCGATCAAGGATTTCTTAGGTATCAGCTATGTATTGGATGTATATGAGGAGCACGCATTGTCGAAGACATCTTCTTCTAAGGCGATGGCTTATGTTGGAATTACGCAGGATGAGAAGCAGTTATATTGGGGCGTAAGCAGTGATGAAGATATTATTCGTGCTTCCATTGATGCGTTAGAGCACGCAGTAAATCACATGATCGAGATTAAGGGCGAAAAAGTACACTAAGCCTATCAAAGATTTCATATTATTTATAGAGAGGGGTCTTAGCGGGCCCCTCAACCACATATAGAAAGGTACGGTAATAGCATGGCAGATAACAGTGTGTTGATTGATGAGTTGGTTCGTTATGGGGAGAAAAATGGTTTGGTCGCAGCGGAAGATCGTGTGTATGTGATCAATCGTTTGTTGGAGATTTTGCAGTTGGATGAATATCAGACACCAGAGCAGGAGACACCGGTACGGCCGGTTCATGAGATTTTAGCGGACCTTATGGAAAATGCATATTCCCGTGGTGTTATGACAGAGAACAGCGTTGTTTATCAGGATTTATTTGATACGAAACTGATGGGAGCACTCGTTCCGGCACCAAGTACCGTGATCCGCAAGTTTCGCAAGTTGTATGAAGAATCACCCAAAGCGGCAACAAACTATTATTATAAATTAAGTTGTGATACCAATTATATCCGCCGTGATCGAATCAAGCGTGATGTAAAGTGGACCGCAGATACAGAGTATGGGACATTAGATATTACGATCAATTTATCTAAGCCGGAGAAAGATCCTAAGGCGATCGCCGCTGCCAAAAATGCACCACAGAGTGCTTATCCGAAATGTTTGCTGTGTAAAGAAAACGAGGGGTATGCAGGTAGAGTGAATCATCCGGCAAGACAGAATCACCGTGTTATTCCGGTAACCATTGATGGCGGTCAGTGGGGATTGCAGTATTCTCCTTACGTATATTACAATGAGCACTGTATCCTATTTAATAGTGATCATACACCGATGAAGATTGATGAATCTGCCTTTCGTAAACTGTTGGATTTTGTGCGTCAGTTCCCACATTATTTTGTAGGTTCAAATGCCGATCTGCCAATTGTGGGCGGCTCGATATTGGCACATGAGCATTTCCAGGGTGGTCATTATGAATTTGCGATGGAAAGAGCGGACATCAAGCAAACATTGACGATTCCGGGCTTTGAGGATGTACAGGCTGGGATCGTAAATTGGCCGATGTCGGTTGTACGTATTCGTCATAAAGAGGCTGAGCGCCTGGTAAAGCTTGCTGCACATATTTTGACGGCATGGAGAGCATATACGGATGAAGATGCTTTTATTTATGCGCAGACGGATGGAGAACCACACAATACGATCACACCGATCGCGCGAATGCGGGACGGGGAGTTTGAACTGGATCTGGTACTTCGCAATAACATTACAACGCCGGAGTATCCGTTAGGTGTGTACCATCCACATCAGGAACTGCACCATATTAAGAAAGAAAATATCGGCTTGATCGAAGTTATGGGTCTGGCAGTCCTTCCGGCAAGATTAAAGGGAGAAATGCAGCGTTTGGGCGAATACATTATATCAGGAAAAGATATTCGAGCCGATGAGGAACTTGCAAAACATGCAGACTGGGTAGACGAGTTTTTACCAAAATACGATGCGATCACAGAAGATAATGTGGATGAAATTCTTCAGACGGAGATCGGTATCGTTTTTAAGAAAGTATTAGAGCATGCCGGTGTTTATAAAAACACAGACGAAGGTATGAATGCATTTATGCGGTTTATTCAATCACTTTAGAATTAGAGTTTGTAATAATGAGGTATGTTCTTTCACATTAGGTTGAAAGCACATATAAGAGTATCAAAATTGAAAGCCACCAAGATTTGATATGTCCTGTCAGTGACAGGGTACTCATCAAGTCTTGGTGGCTTTTTTTCTTTATAGGAAACTGCTTTTGTTTATATCTTTTATTGTTTTATTCGGATGTGACCGTTAGTCTTCCTTGCAAAATACACGTTTAAGAAGTGCCATATCCAATGTCTGCTCAGGTGCGAAAGCATCCGAGGTCACATAATCCAGTATTGATCTTGCAAAGCATTTGATCTCAGGATACTCGGCAACCTCACTTAAACGGCTGGTACATACCATCAAGGTACCCTCGCCAACTTTACCTTCAAACAAGATACCCAGTTTGTGGTTACGTTCAAAGTTGTCAACCATCTGCACGATCGGGCGGTAGCTCTTATCGGTCACGTCATCTAAGATAGCACAGTCACAGTGCGATACGATCTTATACCACTGTGGTGTGGAATATTTGTGAGCCGGGAAAGAAGCTAAAGCCGGATGATCCTTTTGGATCAACAGCCCCATTGTACCGACAGCAACCGGCTTCTTCATCCATTCGCAAATATCGCGGAACATTGGATAACACCAAAAATCCGTACAATAAAAGCCTTCGATCTTGTCGGCAAGTTCGGTTGGCAGATACAATACTTTTTGACCATTTTGAAGCAATGCGCAGGCTTCTGCGTAATCAGCCGTCACATGGACTTCATTGGCACCTTCACCGATCGTCATGCCGGAGACCGGAATTTTCGTTGACAGTGTTGGGAAGCAGTATAGCTCATAGGTGTTTGCCATATTGGTTTCCGGTACACTAAGATCCAAATGATAAGTAGCAGCTTCCGTAATCTCCGGAAAATCAAAGGTTATCTCATCTAATTCTACCAGGTCAAAAGCACCATCCGGAATCACAACGGATCCCTCTCGAATGATCTTTTTCTGCTGTTTTAATTCCCAGTGAAGAATTTTATTCTCCAACTTCTCCGGATTGTAGTAGCGGATCGCCATCTTAGCACGGAAGGTTTCTCCTGCCTGATAGACATATTTTGGAAACTGTGCTAACAGAATGTGATCGGAACAGTATCCTGCCCATTCCTCCGGTGTAACATGTCCTTTGCTGTCCATAAAGGCATCCAAAATACCAACGAGAGCGGTACCCTGACCGGAAAAGTCCTGAATATCCAATATTTGATATCCAGCGAGCAGTTTCGTACGAGCAGCAGCCTCCAGTTCTTCCTTGTAGCATTGAACAGACAGCTTACCACTGGTGTAGAAAAAGTCATCGGCTTGATCTAACATGCCCTTTTCTTTCAAACGGTCTCTGAATACTTCGAAGTTTCTTGCTTTGAGAACGCCGGTATATTTATCAATCTCACGGAAGTTTGGATAAACCGCAAATTGTCCGATCTCATGGGAGACAACCGGAATATGTGGGATCAAAACACCCCCATTATCGGCAGCTTTTACTTTCTTAACGCCGGTTCCGTATTGGATTTCAATCTCTTCCGCATCGTTGCCGGCATCGGCGGCTGCATTTGTAGGATGGATCACTTCATCGTAGTTATGATCAGCAGAAGGTTCATCCCACTGAATATGTCCCAAAGGAGCATCACACATACCATAGGAACCACGGAATAAACGGTTTTTGCTAAAACGGACTCCGACAAAGAAATCGTCTTCCGGTAATAGTACCGGGGTGTGCTGGAAGTTGTTGGAACCCTGTGTATACAGATGACGATCATCCACCTTGCGATAATTTGTAATGATCTCTGCCATGCGCTCTTTGCTGCCCCAAAGCTCATTTCCAAGAGACATCATACAATAAGAAGCATGGTTACCAAATTCATCCATCATGCGATAACCTTCTTCGATCAGATAATCCTGCTCTTCGGCATTGTGCCCTTCATCACCCGGTGCGGTCAAGGTTCCCCAGAAAGGAAGCTGAGGTTCCATGTAAATACCCAACAGATCAGCCGCCACAAATGCAGCGTCCGGAGGGCAGCAGGTGTGATAACGGTAATGATTGATACCGTAAGATTTGGAAATGCTCATAACGCGGATCCATTCTTCTACGGAAGTAGGAACCGCTCCGGTCATTGGAAAGATCAAACCATCGTGTTTGCCACGCAGGAATGTCGGTGTCCCGTTGATCAAAAATTCAGTCTCTGATGTGGAAAAGTCGCGCAGACCGAATGTTGTCACGCTCTCCTCGTCGGTACCCGGAATTGTCAAGTGCAGTTCGTAGATGACCGGACTGTATTCGCTCCAAAGTACAGCATCTTCTCCCAGTTCATAAGTAAATTCGGCCGTTCCTTTGCCGACCGGGAAGAAAATGTCCTGAAAATATGCAGCAGGTACTTGTACGCCTGTCTTGCCGGAAATGTCCATTAATTCAGCTTCGGCACAGACAGACAGATTGCGTTGCGTCTGCGTTGTATTGTTGGTGGTAATCTCTACACGGACAGATTTGTGCTCTGTATCCGGGTAGGTTTTGATATGTTCGATCATGATCTCATCACATATGTGAAGCGATATCTCGCCGATAATACCATTCCAATTCGTCTGGGTATCCGGAGAGGTCAGATGACCGCCTTTGGTCGGGTAATCCACATTAGAAACTAAAATAGTCAGACGAAACGTGTTGTCCTTAATATAAGGAGTCAGATCGTAATGATGTGGAGTAGTAAGGCTGTCTCTGCATCCGACCTCTACATCATTAACCCAAACACGAGTCAGGCGTGTACGTTCCAAATGTAAATAAATATTTTTGTTTTTGAAATTTTTGTCCAAGGTAATTTCTTTTGCATACCATGCGTAACCTTCAAACAAGTATGGATCAGTCAGAAAACCGATTTCTTTCTTGTCAGAAGGAGTTCCCTTTTTGGCGATCGAAGTCGTACCGGGAAGTGTAATCGTATCTGCAGGCAGACTACGGAAAATTCCCTGCTCGATCCCTGTTTTGTCCGCATCCAAGGCAAATGCCCAATTACCGGATAAATCCATTCTCTTGATCATACTTAAACTCCATTCTATCAATTTTGTACTACAAGATCTGACATTTACTCATCCCTCGTCAGATCCACATTTAAAACTCGCTCAAACTTCCCATACTTCAAATCCTCCACAACCACATATTACTTATTATGTCAGCAATAAATAAACCATTTTGCAGCCAATACAGTAAATTGTTCTGTCATCAGAGTACTAAGATAATTGCCGCAGAACGCAGAGTTTTTGCGTGATTTCTTATTTTGTTACATCTCTGATGAATACATGCCTGAAGGAGTGTCTGAGATGTCCCGGTTTAGCAAGGTATCATCCATTTTTGGACGGGACGCTTTCGCTACGATGCGCTACGTCACGTTACTTAATGTCTCTGAAATACGAGACATAAGTAACGACGAGCGCAAAGTCCCTTTCAAAAATGATGATTACCTTGCTTCCGGGACTTCGAGTTTCCGAAAGGCATGTAAATCAATCATCAGAGATAACAAAATCTAGAAATCACGAAAAACGTAAATGCGGCAAGGCAATTACTATAGTACTCTGATGGCAGAAATCGCTCTTTGGTGGCTGCAAAATGCTATATAGTCATTGACATAATAAGTAATATGTGGTTGAGCAATAACTTCCGGTATGGGAAGTTTGGGCAACTCATTTTATTATAACGAAATGTAGGATAAATTACAATCATTGCTTACACGTCAATGCACATTGCAATAGAGAACGATTTCTTATATAATGAGGCACAGAGAATAGCATATTTGAGGATATGTTTAGAACAGACACAAGATAATATTTATGGCAGGATACAGACGGAGAACAACGTTAGATTTGAGGTGGACATGGAGATAAAGCAATGGAGAATGCTGACAGGACAAAGCATATGTGTGCTATTGCTGCTGCTTGTCTTTTGTGTGATCTTTTCGAAGGGAATGCCGATAGATTCCATTTCCAAAGTGCAGGCGCAGGAGGCAAAAGAGTCTGTGCTATCGGAAAGTACACGGACGAGAGCACAGAAATTGTCCGATCCGAAACAGGACGATGCATCAAAGAAATCACAGTATGTGATCGTCTTGGATGCAGGACATGGAGGCAAAGATGAGGGCGCTGTCAGCGATGATGGAAAACTGGAGGAAAAAGAGTATAATCTGGCGGTGGTAAAGGAAATTGCCAGGCTGCTTGAACAAAGTGGTGTTAAGGTATATTGTACGCGAACAACGGATCGTACAGTTTCCAAAAAGGCGAGGGTACGGCTTGCCAATAAACGGCAGGCAGACATGTTAGTGAGTGTACATTGCAACGCATCGGATGCAAGAAAGCATTCTGTGCGTGGCATAGAGGTGCTGTATTCCAAGCGGGATAATGGAGCCGGATATACCAATAAACAACTTGCGGCGAAGCTGCTCAAAAAGACTGTCGCAGCGACCGGGTTGCCTGCACGTGGTGTGATCCGCAGAGAAGATCTGTATTTGATGCATCATGCAAAAGTCCCGGCAGTTATTGTAGAAACAGGGTATCTGACCAACCCTTCCGACTGTTTATATATGCGGCAGGAAAAAGGAATAAGGCAGACCGCCTGGGGAATCTATCAGGCAGTGATGGAGACATTAGAGAAATATTAGAAAGATTAAGCAGAAATGGGACGTTTGTGTCCTTAATCTTAGAAAGGAATCAATAGATCATGAAAAAAATAATAGTAGCAACAGGAAATGAAGGCAAGATGGATGAGATCCGCCAGATCTTACAAGGAGAGAATATCCAATTTGTTTCCTTAAAAGACGAAAATTTGCAGGATGTAGAGATTATTGAGAATGGAAGCACCTTTGAGGAAAATGCGATCATCAAGGCGAGAACTATCTCAGACTTGACGGGACAGATGGTACTGGCAGATGATTCCGGACTGGAAGTAGATTATCTGCATGGAGAGCCGGGAATATATTCTGCACGTTATTTAGGAGAGGATACTTCCTATGATATTAAAAATAATCATATTATTGATCTGTTAGCCGGTGTACCGGATGATCAGCGTACAGCTCGATTTGTCTGCGCCATTGCCTGTGCTTTCCCGGATGGGCGGACGATCACTGTTCGTGGTGTGATCGAGGGACGTATTGGCTATGAGCAAAAGGGTGAAAATGGCTTTGGTTATGATCCGATCTTTTATGTGCCGGAATTTGGATGCACAACTGCTGAGTTGTCTTCAGAAGACAAAAATAAAGTGAGCCATAGAGGAAAAGCATTGACGGCAATGTATGAAGAATTAAAACGTGAAAACTGTTTGTAGAAGAAAGGAATAGTAGAATATTATGAAACGTTTTCTGATCTTTAGTGACAACCATGGAATTAATATATATCTAAAAGAAGTGCTTGATCAGATCGGCACCGATTTTGACGGTGTTGTTCAATTGGGTGACTGTCAGAATGCCGAGACAGAACAAGAGATCCGTAACATCTTCACCTGCCCGGTTTATATGGTGCGTGGTAATTGTGATGGTATGAGTAAGCTTCCGGCAGCAGCTCTGATCGCACTGGGCGGTCATAAAGTATTTATAACGCATGGACACATTTACGGAGCAAGACCTTCCGTGCCGCTTATGACAGACATCGCCAAGGAAAATGGAGCAGACATTGTAATGTATGGCCACACCCATGTGCCATATCTGAAAAAGGTTTTTGGAGTTACAGTATTAAATCCGGGCAGCATTTCACTTCCGAGACAGGAGGATGGCAAAAAATCGTATGCGATCATGACGGTGGCGGATGATGAAAGTGTGGATTTCGAGATATGCTACCACAACGAATAGTAGGGGATTTTTGACTTTTTGGTGCGGTTACGGTATATTAATGACTTGGCATTGTTAATGAAGGTTTGAAGGAGAGGAAACAGAATATGAGTATGGAAAAAGAAACTGTTAATGACGGATTAGAGCAAAAGACAGATGATGTGACCGTTGAAACAGCGACAGAGCAGAAAGATGCGGCTGCAGCAGCGTCAGCAGAGCAGGGGGCAGTAGGAACACCGGCCAAAAAGAGCAAGAAAAAGTATATTATTGCTGCAGTGATCGCAGTATTATTGGTTGCAGTAGGAGCAGCCGCTGCAAACTACGATACATTGTCCAATTTTATTCGAAGCAAAGGCAGTCCGGAAAGTTACTATCGCTATATTGCCAAGAAAGATCGTGATAAAGCAGTAGATAAGGTAGTAAAGTCTTACAATGCAATGACAAAGTCGATCAAGCTAAATGATCAGCAGAAGAAATCAACGATCAAAGTAGAGGCTGGTGATGCGTTAAAGCCAATGCTTTCTTCGATTGGGCTGGAGTCTATGGAAATAGAGACGAATGTGAAAGCAAAGGACAAAGTAGCAACGTCGAAGTCTGTCCTCAAGGTAAACGGAAAAGATGCGTTGAGCTACAATCTTTATGCAGACTACAAAGATGGCAAGGTGTATATGCAGATACCGGAGCTCTCGGATGCTTATTTGGATTACAGCAATTTGGGAGATGTAGACGGACAGGTTAATTATGTCAAAGCAGCCGGTGCTGTCATGGACAAAGTACCGGATGGAGATACATTAGAAAATGTATTAACAACATATTCCGATATTGTTTATGATAATCTTACCGGTGTGACTAAGAAGAATCAGACCGTCAAGGTAGAAGGGATCAGTAAAGAGTGTACTGTACTGACTGCCAAAGCCGACAGCAAAAAGGTATGTGATATTGCTGCGAAGATGGCAAAACAGTTAAAGAAAGATAAAGATATCAAGGCAATCATTGAAAAAGCGGACAAATCTGCCTATACACAGTTTAAGGACGGTGTGAGCGAGTTTGAAAAAGAGCTGGCTGCGGAAGATGCTTCCAAGGAAAACATTAATTTAGAAGCTGCTTTGTATGTGGATAAGAGTGGTGAAGTTGTCGGAAGAACATATTCTGCCAAGACAGAAGATGGAAATACGATTGAGATCAGAAGCTTTTTGCCGAAGAAAGGCAACAAGTTCGGTTATGAGTTGAGTTTCATTGTTGATAAGACAGAATATGCTAAATTATCCGGCAAGGGTGAGATGAAGTCCGGCAAAGTCAATGCAAAATTATATGCGAGCGTGGATGCCTCTTTGCTTGAGGATGTCAGCAAGGAATATATTACAGACGGTGAGAAATTCCTTTCTATCGAAGTAAAGAATATGGATGTTCAGGCGTTGGAAAAAGGCAGTTGCAAAGGTGAGATCATCATCAAAGCCGATGAAAACAAAATGCCGGCATTTGCGCTGTATTCCTTAGACTGGACGTTTGAAGGCGATACGAAGAAAGCGAGATCAGAGATCAAAGTACTTAGCGGCAGCAGTGCAATGGTTACGTTAAACATTGCTTCGGAGGATGGTGAAGATCCGAAGGTCAGCGCACCGGCAGCCGATGCTAAAATATATGATTTTGCAGATGAGAATGCGATCAATGAGTATGCCGAGAATATTGATCTGATTACATTCCTTACAACCTTAAAGCAGAATTGCGGGTTGGATCTTACCAGTTTACTGCTGGGCACGATGCAGTGATCAAGGGATGGTCTTGTCAGAAAAAGAGATGATGCAGGATTTTGATGATAGTATCTGCAAAAGGATTGCAGAAAACATCCATTAGAAATAAGACCTTCAAATTTTGTCGATCAAGATTTGAGGGTCTTTTCAAATAAAAACAAGGGGAGTTTTCGCATGGGATTTGCGAAAGATATATTGGCAGTTTGAAAAGCATTGACAGAAAGGAGCAATTCATGGAAATGCGATTACCACGGTCTGTTGTCGAGATTATTGACCGTTTGGAAAGTCTTGGTTATGAAGCGTATGCGGTGGGCGGATGCGTTCGTGACACATTGTTGGGAAGAGAGCCGGAGGATTGGGATATCACGACTTCGGCAAAACCGGAAGCCGTCAAAAAAGCGTTTGACAGGACGATTGATACGGGCATCGAGCACGGTACCGTTACTGTCATGAAAAATCATGTTGGCTACGAGGTGACGACATACCGTATTGATGGAGAATATGAAGATAATAGACATCCAAAGCAGGTTTCTTTTACCGGTAATCTTGTGGACGATCTGGAGCGGCGGGATTTTACGATCAATGCGATGGCATACAATCCGAAGACCGGACTGGTCGATGCGTTTGATGGTATCAGCGACCTAAAACGAAGAATCATTCGCTGTGTAGGAGATCCCGATAAGCGTTTTGATGAGGATGCACTGCGTATGCTGCGTGCTGTACGATTTTCGGGACAGCTTCAGTTTACGATCGAGGAAAAAACAAGACAGGCGATCGTAGAGCGGGCAGAGTATTTGCAAAATATCAGCGCAGAGCGTATTCGTGTGGAAATGACGAAGTTATTGATCTCAAAAGACTCTGGACAGCTTCGGGAAGCAGTTGATACAGGAATGACAGCATATTTTTTGCCGGAATTAGACCGCATGATGACCTTTGAACAGAAAAATCCGCACCATATTTATACCGTGGGTGAGCATAGTATAGTTAGTGTAGAGATCATGAATGATTTTCTGCGTCAGAAAAACGCCGAAGCGGTGGAAAGTCTGACTGAAACGACAGACAGAGTAGGGCATGATTCATTGCAGGAACGCTTAGAGATCATAGATGATCAGATCGATGACGGCACTTGGAATGACATGGAACAGGTGATTCGTGAGATCGTTCCGGCGTGTGACAAAAAGACACATCAGGTGCTTTGTCTCACAATGCTTCTGCATGATGTAGCCAAGCCGGACTGCGCCACGGAAGATGAGCAGGGAATACGACATTTCCATGGACATCCGGACAGTGGAGCGAAGTTGGCAGGACAGATCTTGCGTAGACTGACGTTTGATAATGATACGGTGAATCGGGTCAAGACGCTGATCAAGCATCATGATGAGCGTGTGCAGCCGCAAAAACGGCAGATCCGACGTGCGGCGGCACGGATTGGCAGAGAATTTATGCCACTTGTAACGTTAGTACAGTATGCAGATATTTTGGCGCAAAATCCAGACAAAGCGGGAGAAAAACTGCAGCGGGTGACAGCGGTATATCGACTTTTTATGGAGATGGAACAGTTCCATCCGGCGCTTACCATCAAAGAGCTTGCCGTCACGGGGCGTGATATCATGACGGAATTGGGGGTTAAACCGGGCCCGCAGATCGGAGAGCTGCTACAGTATTTGCTGGAACAGGTGCTTGACCAGCCGGAGCAAAATGACCGCGAGACACTTTTATCATTGGCAAAAGCGGCATATTCTGATAAAATAGAGTGAAGTGTGTAAATTGATGTAATAGAAAAGGGGAGCATTTATGGATATCAATATTCCATTTTATAAAATGTCTAAGGCGCAGAAAACGCAGCTATACATGGATAATTTGACGGTGATCTTTAACCCACAGGCATTATTCAGCGATGGAACTGCGTCTTACCGTAATCCGTCTGAGCCGGATTGCTTCGAAGAGGTACATCTCCGTTTTCGGACAGGGCGGGAAAACGTTGACGAGGTCATTTTAGTATTTGACGAGCAGCGCTACACGATGCAGAAAGTAGCCAACGACAAAATGTTTGACTATTACGAATATACGGTAAAACTTGGAGACAGCAGAGTAGAATACTACTTTGAAGTACATAGTGGACATATGGTATGTTATTTCAACAGCGTTGGTGTGTGCAGCAGTGTAGAAAATTATTATAACTTTTCCATTACACCATCGTTTCAGACCCCTGATTGGGCGAAAGGCGCCATTATTTATCAGATATTTGTCGATCGTTTTTACAATGGAGATCGCAGTAACGACGTGGAGACGGACGAATATTTTTACATCGGAGAGGGAACGCACAAAAATACTGATTGGATGAAATATCCTCGCGAGATGGATGTGCGTGAATTTTACGGTGGTGATATCGCCGGCGTTATGAAGAAATTAGATTATTTGCAGGATCTTGGTGTTGAGGCGATCTACCTCAATCCGATCTTTGTCTCTCCATCAAACCACAAATATGATATTCAGGACTATGATTATATCGACCCGCATTTTGGACGTATTGTCAAAAATGACGGCGAAAATCTACAGCGTGACGAAAATGGCAATCTGATCATTCACGATCCGGAGCACCCGAATAAAGATGCTACACGCTATATTTGTCGAGTGACAGACAAAGAAAATCTGGAAGCAAGTAATCAGCTTTTTATTGAATTTGTAGAGGAAGTACATCGCCGCGGAATGAAGGTCATACTCGATGGCGTATTTAACCATTGCGGATCCTTCAATAAATGGCTCGACCGTGAATGTATTTACGAAGATGCGCCTGGTTACGAAAAAGGTGCTTTTGTATCAAAAGACAGCCCATACCGCACATTCTTTAAGTTCCGCGAGGATACGTGGCCGTACAATGTTAATTATGACGGTTGGTGGGGGCACGATACACTGCCAAAGCTCAATTACGAGGAATCCCCAAAGTTGTACGAATATATTATGCGGATCGCACGCAAATGGGTTTCACCACCTTATAATGTTGATGGATGGCGTTTGGACGTGGCAGCAGATTTGGGGCAGACCGCAGAGTACAACCATCATTTTTGGCACGAATTCCGCCGTAATGTAAAAGAAGCCAATCCGAATGCGATCGTGCTGGCAGAGCACTATGGTGATCCGACAGAATGGTTAAAGGGTGATCAGTGGGATACCGTGATGAACTACGATGCATTTATGGAACCACTCACCTGGTTTTTGACCGGTGTGGAGAAACACAGCGATGAATACCGAGGAGATCTTATCGGGAATGCAGATGCTTTCTTTGGCTCCATGCGGCATTATATGACAAGATTTAATACGCAGTCTTTGCAGGTGGCGATGAATGAATTGTCCAATCATGACCACTCCCGTTTCCTGACACGAACCAACCATCAAGTTGGCCGTATCTCTTCGCGTGGAGCAGATGCTGCGAATGAAGGCGTTAATAAGAACCTGTTTCGAATGGCCGTATTAATGCAGATGACGTGGCCGGGTGCGCCGACCATTTATTATGGCGATGAGGCAGGACTTTGCGGATGGACAGATCCGGACAGCCGACGTGCGTATCCTTGGGGACACGAAGACGAAGAGCTGATCCAGTATCACAAAGAGTTGATCCGTATCCACAAAGAACACCAGGTACTGCGAACCGGCTCTATTCTATTTTTGTTTGGGGAATATCAGTGCATTAGTTATGGTCGTTTTGATGACAATGAACATATTGTGGTAGCAATTAATATCAGTCAGGATACAAGACATATGGAGATCCCGGTATGGCGTTTGGGTATGACACAGCCAACTAGAATGGCACGTGTGATCCTTACCGATGCCAGTGGATTTTCCATAGAGACAAAGGTGTACCCGGTACAGTCCGGCAAATTGATCTTAGACTGCCCACCAGAGACGGCAGTGTTAGTCAAAGATATTGGAAACCTGTCGTGATCAGGTGTAACAACGGAAAGGAACATGAGATATCGTGAAACATAAATTGAGTGAGACGTGGCATCAGTTTCGTGACTGGATGCATGGCAGAGGACGTAACATCATCATACTGGCAGTAATTGTCGGGGCAGTATGCATGATCGGAAATTACTGCTTCGTATGGCATGGCGGCGATCCGTTCTATCAACAGTCCGATGCGGCGCCAACAATGACACCGACTCCGGAGCCGCTGGATCAGACGATCGTGGGCGGGGATTCCCTGCAGGCGGCGCCGAGCGCGACACCGACCGCAAGTGCTGAGAGTGGGAAGTAAGGAAAAGTAAATAAAAGTTGATCAGATTAGGATGTCAGAGGAATTCAGACCTTTTGACATCCTTTTTTTTGTTATAAAGATTAGGGTGTCAAAAGGTCTGAATTTCCCTGACGGGCTATTTTCTCAAATCTTTGACTACAATATCTATCAACGATGCGCCGCATCGCCTCAAGATATTGTAGCGCAAATCTTCAAAAAAATATCTCCGTCATGAAAATGGACTTTTGACACCCTAATCTTATAAAAGCAATGCGCTGGTTTTGTTTTGCTGTGAAAATTTTTAAGAAACGAAGTGAACATACGGTGCTAATATATCTATATTAAAAAATGGAAAGACTAATGACATGTATTTTTAGAGGAATACATATGCAAAGGAAATCTAAGAATGGAGGCGGGAAATGACATGGTTAACAGCTCGGAAAGGCTCTACCGGAATGAAAAAATGTGCTTTTTGTAAACACTATTTTGATCCAACCTTCGAGGTGATCGCCCCTAAAAGAGGGATGAAGGATGTGTGGGAGTATGAAAGAGGTGTTAAGAAACCGTGCTTGCTGAGAGATAATCGGGAAATGCAGTCGCAAATGACTTGCCCGAAGTTCGAGGTAAGAATTTAGAGTACAGGTTTACGGTGGCAAATAATTATATACTAGGGGGAATGAATTATGGCATTGTTAATTGATCCGATTATTATGAAACTGATGACAGATGTTGTACAAGCAGGTAGCTTGTCAGCAGGAGTAAAAATAATATTATGTGTTGTACTTGCATGTATTGGTACGTTTTTGGGATTTTGTTTTTTGGGGTTTATTGCCAATAAGGAATAATGGAAGTGTAACAAGTAGTATTATTATGCGGCAAGAAATAATTAATCTTGTCAACTTAATTAATGAAAATTAAGAATGAATACTAGACAAACATGTATTCTTGTGTAAGACATGGCAAAAGAAAAGGAGTAAAAAATGAAATTTTATATGATTGTTGAAAATGAAAAGAATATTAGTTTACAACAAAAGGTGAAACAATTATCAAAGGCATTAATGACGGCGGGATTTGTTGCTAATCCATTGATGATGATGAATTTTAAAATATGGGGAGAAATATATAAGAGATTTTTGCCTAGTTATATCACATTTAGTGAAACAACTAAATATACCAATGCAACAGGTGCAGACTGGTCAATGGGAGTGTTGTATGCAGAACATCCACGTAGGAACAAAGAATTGATTTCGCTGAAAGAATACAAGGAATTTGTTCTTCGAGAGATGATTTCAGATATTGCTAATTATATTATGGATCATATAAGCGTCTCTAAAATGGTCATAGGAACAGTTTCTTCACTTAAAATTGGAGCAAATGCAAAATCATCCAAACAATATGATGCGGAAGCAACCATTGATTGCAAACTTAATAGTGAATATACATTCACATGTGAAGGAACAGAACCCTCAGGAAAACAGTATGAATATATATGGATTGATCGCTTCCCGGATGTTAAAGCTGCTGTTGAGCACAAAAGTAATAAACTGGAAATTATAAAATCAACGGATTTAGAAGGTGATTTGGGTGTTAATTTGACAGATTTATTTAAGGCAAACGTCCTAGGGGGCAAAAAAGTGAAATTTTATATAAATTATCGAATGTAAATGTAATTTATATAAAGAAATATGAACAAAAAATCTTTATATTTGAATTAGGTTACAAGATAATCAAAATTCAAATGTATAATTAGAGGAGGAAAATTAATTTGTATTTAAATTTATTGAATGAAGAAGCAAAAGAGGTATTTCTTGATTTATGTATTAACTTGGCGGAAAGTGATGATGACTTTTGTCAAAAAGAAAAGAATTTGATTGATCAATTTTGCCAGGAAATGAACATAAAACATAGATATATGGCTAAATTGAGTTTGGATAAATCATTGAACAGGCTTAATGAATTGTGTGACGAAAGGGGAAAGAGAGCAGTTACTGCTGAAATTATAGGTCTTGTTATTGCTGATGAAGTTATTTCGGATAGTGAATCAAAAATTCTACAACAAATAACAGAAAAATTTTCGATTTCACACATTGAAATGGAGAAATTGATAGGGCTGGTAAATGAGTTATATGAGTTATATAAAAGGTTTAATTTATTTTTGAATGGTATTAATTAAATACACCAATTTAAGTTGTGTTTATAAAACACACATCAATGTATATATTATTGGGAGGTGAAGAGAAAACACAAGAAAATAGTAAGGTAATTAATAAGAAAATGTGCATGTTTGAGAAAGGAGTTTATTATGGTTAAATATATTTTAACTGTTGCAGGAGGTATCGTTATCGGTATTATTATTGAAAAAATGATTATTCAATCAAAAGAAAATAAAAAACTAGAATGTTCAAGGTTGCTGGAACAGTGCTTTGGTAAGGCGATGTTTACTAGTAATTTATCAATGAAAGAAGTGCAAGAGTGGATTAAAGGGAGAGAAGACAGAATAAAGAGTGGATCTAAAGCAATTATTTTAAAAGCCAATAAAAGCACTTTAAGTAAAATTGGAAAAGACATAGAAGTTTGGGAAGATAATAATAATATTGTTATTGCGATTGTAGATGATGTCACACATAATATTGAGGACTCTGTGTTGATCAAATATGAAAAATTAGATCAAGCACTTGAAAACTCATTAGCAAAAGGAGATGGTGTATTTGTCGTAGAGGAGTGATTAATTATGTTGGGTTGGATTATGTTAGGACTTATAACAGCCGGAGCTATTGTGGTGGTTATAACTGGGATCATAACTATAAAAAAAATAAAGGAGGCGATGATAAAGCATAAAATGAAAAGTGCACTTATTGCAGAAATAGATTCATGTGATAATGTGATTAAATTGGAAGAAATGGAAACTGGAAAAAAATTAGAAATGCGAGGAGACAATGTGTCTTGTGATATACAAGAAAATAATATAGTTTATGCGTAAAGGAGAAAAGTATATGGGTAAAAAAATTGAAATACTTGTGGATGTTTTTAAGAATGCAGAGACGATGTTAAAAGTTGTTGACAAAGTTGCCAATACACTTTCGGATATTGTCGAAATGTTAGAACTGGATGAAAATAAGGTCGACAAAGTATAATGGCTCAGTTGTCAAGACAAAAATTTAATATTTTTATAATGA
>NZ_QULH01000021.1:0-11746 GCF_003481635.1 Clostridium sp. OM05-6BH
AGTGTATGGTATAATATCAGAGAGGAATCATATATAAAAGGGTTCAACTTCCGGTTTTTAAGGCAGGATACATCGGAGTTGACCGAACTCTTTAGATTGTTAGATGCTTCTTGTACATAAGGTAAGAAGATGAGAACTGAAATGAATTTAACTATTGGAAGTGAGAGGGTATCTACAATATATATTGTTAATCTTCCCATTTAAGAACATTTAATAATTGTTATAGACTATCATAAAAAATACCGTCAACCCTTGAAAATACTATATTTAAGCAAGTTAATTCTACTTCGTTCATTACGTCATTTTATATCGTTTCCCTCATGATTGCAAGTGCTGATAAGGGCAAAAATGAGGGAAAGAAAAAACTATAATATCAGATAACAAATAATGTAAAGGTAATTGAACTGAAAGATATGCTTAAATTTCAGAATACTAGGAGTTGATGATATAAATTTTATTTCCGCAAGTAATAATATGTACTTGGCAATAAACAATTCGCTTGATATATGCAATCCATCGGACACCAATGGCTTTGCTTTATCTAAATAATGGAATGCAGATATTTATTTATTATTAAGATAGTTTATATATTTAAGAAAATAAAAAATGCTTAGAATCTTTTTCTCTTGATTTTAAGCATTTTTGTTATCCTCTATACAAATCGGGAAATTGACTACTGATATATTCCTAAAAATGATGTTATTTTTCCATAAGTGTATTCGCCATCTATCAGTCCAAATTCAGGGTCATAATATTTACCGTCATACAACAGCGTCCAATGCGTGTAACCTGCATTTGTATGCACTGTTAAAATAGAATACTCATATGGCACAGGATTTTTCTTTGAAATACGTGTATTTTTTTCAGCATGTTTCACCCCATAAAAATCCAATATTTCAATCAGTTGACCTATACTCGTAGGTCCGTTTGTTTTCATATCTTTCATTACTTCCTCTATATCTTTACTTGTAATCATTGCAATACATGCCTGACCACAGGTTTCAAAAGTGGGCTGCATAACCAGTTCCATTTTATCTTCTCCTTCCTAATTCTATTGTTGACTGTCATCATTACGAGAAATTTGTAAAGCTATCTGTCCTTGAAACACTGTCCACATGAATATATACATCCATGCAGGTAATCCCTTCTTTTTCATATACATGCTCAAAGCAGGATAAGATATCCTTCTTTGGCTTTTCGCGAAACCCATTTGCCTGTAAAAACTCCATTATTTTTTTATAGGCATTTGGAATACGCCCTGAAGCCGCTGCAAAGGGATCATGTATTGTAATTACCGCATAATCCGCTTCATTCTGAACAGCAAACTCCACGCCCGGACAACTTGTTTCAAATCCTTCCGGTAAAATATAAGCTGCTACATATCCACGAAGACCAAACCTGTTTTGCAGTTCGGATATAGCAAAGGGAAAATCCCATCCGATTCTCATTGCATCCGGCTGAAAATCCAGCAGACCAGACCGTCTAGCCCAATTTTCCATATAGAAATTTACATCATCTTCCGGATTTGGCGTAAGCATCACATATCTCGCCATCTTAAACGCGTTTACCTTTTTTACTATGATTTCCGAATAAACCTCGTCACGAGTATGCATATCTTCTTTGACCAAAGCATCCAATTTGCAGGAGAACACATCACTTAAAGCAACCAGTTTATTCAATTCGGGGATAATTTCATCTGTTTCCCATTTGGATATTGTCTGACGGGAAACAGACATCATCTCCGCTAACTGCTCTTGTGTAATCTTCTTTTGTTTTCTCAAGTATTGAATATTTTTTCCTAAACTCATAGAATTTTCCTCCCAAGCTCATATGTTGATGAAACCGTAGTTTTATGTTACCATAACCATTAAGGAAAAAACACCAATTTAAAAACGCAACTCCAGCGAGAATTGTCAACTGGAAGTTTACATTGTTTCTGTCAAATTCTTTAGGTTAGAATCGATGATGGTGTAAACGAAAAAGCAGTTTTGACATTCCAGTGAACTGCCCTTTCGTTTACATCATTTTCGATTTGACCTAATTGAACAAAGTGAGCGTCCGGGCAGCCATTGCCTATGGACTTTCAATCCTTTGTTCTTACACAAAATTATACCCGATTCGTTATGTAAAAGCCAGAAGAATTATGCTTTTCTAAATAAATAGGCATGACAACAAAACCTCAAATTCTGGGGTTTCAGAAAAACATATAAAAGAACAGGATTTTAACATCTTTGCGGGATTCGGAGCTGTGGTTTTCCTAGGTGTCCACCGCAGGATTTACATACACAAATGTTTATTCCATAAAGATGTTTTAATATTTCCGACATTTCTTTTCCACGAATCCTTGAAAGATATTTCTTACATCCGAGGAGATTTCTGCATAACGGCAGTTTCTTGTTTTTCGTACGCGAACACAATAAACCATAATGCCGGATTCTTACAAAACGCTTTGGCGGCACATGCATCAGAAAACGCCGGATAAATTCAACACCCGAAATCGTCAGTGTTTTCCATTGGCCTTTGTTATTATAATCTTTTACAGAAAAAGTAACCGTTTTTTCATCCATACAGATAATACGGTGGTTGCTGACTGCAATCCGATGGGTATATTTTCCAAGATAATCGATCACTGACCGGGCTCCGTTAAAGGTTTTCTTACAATAGGGGATCCATTCTTTATTGTAGCAGGAATCAAGGAGTCCCTTGAATGTATAATAGTTACGATACTTTTCAGCAGTCCCATGGAATTTCAGCTTGTCCGCAGCCCGCAGTTTCTTCAATTCATCCATGTATTTCCCGCGAAAAACTTTGGAAATGACCCGTATGGGAAGAAAAAAATCAGTTCCGTTATCTTTCCATTCATTTTTTGCGGTCAGCCCGCCTCCGAGCAGGATTGTATGGATATGAGGGTGAAAGTTCATCTCAGATCCCCATGTATGGAGGATGCAGATAAAACCTGTAGAAACTCCAAGATGTGCAGGATCAGCCGACAATTCCCTGATTGTAGCAGAAGCCGCATGGTACATTGCATCATATAAGAGTTTCTGGTTACTGTAGATCAGTGGATTCAAAATATCAGGAACAGTGAATACCAGATGAAAGTAAGGGGCATCAAGTACATCTTCCCTGCGTGCATCCATCCACATTTCTTTTGGAACAGCCTGGCACATGGGACAGCATCGATTGCGGCAGGAATTATAATGGATCTGTACCGCACCACAATCTTCACATACACTGACATTAGCACCATAAGCTCCGGTTTTACAGTTTAGGATGTTTGTAGCAGTTTTGGTCTGAATTGTAGAAGGCGAATACTTTTCAAGAAATGTCGGATAAAAATGCCGGAAAATATCCTGAACAGTAGATTTATTCATGAACCACACCTTCTTTCCGGTCAAATGGACTTTGGATCCCCATAAGAGATTTATTGCTGACATGAAGATAAACTTCTGTTGATTTGGGATCACGATGTCCGAGCAATGCCTGGATACTTTGCCGTGCCACCCCTTGTTCCATCAGATGGGTTGCAAAGCTATGCCTGAGGGAATGTGGCGTTATCCCTTTTGGCAGTTCGGCATCGGATACCGCACGGCGCATTACCTGTTCCAAGGTACTGACTGTCAGATAATCGCCAGTAAACCTGCTTGGGAACAGGATTCCCCGGGGACGCCCTTTTTCAAACCAGTATTGTGTAAGGATATCCAGACATCTTTGGGAAAGGATCGTATAACGGTCCATACGGTTCTTTGTATCCCTGATATGTATCTGCATCTTTGAACGGGAAATATCATCATAATGAAGATGGATCACTTCGGAAACACGCATTCCGGAAGAATACATGACTGCGAACATTGCCTTATATTTGATATCGTCAATGGCATCCAGCAGACGATCAACTTCATCCGGAGTTAATACTGCCGGAAGTTTATGCTCCCGGATCATGCGTGGAACCGTGATCTCATCCCAAAGGATATGCAGGACATTCCGGTAGAAAAAACGAACAGCAGAATTGTAAAGATTTAAAGTGGATGCTTTAAGTCCCTCGTCCTTTTTTGCCAGGAGAGATTCCCTGACGTCCTGACAGGTAAGTTCTTCGGGGTCTTTATTTTGGTATCTCAGGAAATAAGAAACATAGTTTTTATAACAGTTGATGGAATGTTCTTTGAGGTTGCGGACTTTTCCGGCTTCCTCAAGCTGTTCCAAATATTTTTTGTACATAATAAAACCCTCCATGTAAAATCAGTAGTTATCGTAAACACTGCTTTGTATGGAGGTGCATTTGGGTCATAAAACCGCTTGCAAACCAAGCGGAAGGGTGGTATTCTTTTCATAGGCAGTGGAAAGGTCGATCCTGTTTGATTGTTTGGTGTCGTAACTTAACAATACTACTTTTAGGACTGGCTTTCCACTGTTTTATTATCAAAAACATAAAATCGCTATGCCACAGCCTTGGCAGGCCATCGCGCAGCGATTTTGTTCAATCGGGATTTATAAAGGAGAATATTGATGAAACTATTTTTATGTTCGCATTTTTCAAGTGTAGGAAGTCTGATAAAGGAAGAAATTGAAAATAAGAAAGTCGCATTTATTCCAACAGCTTCGCTGCGTGAAGGCTACACCGGTTATGTCGGCTCGGCTCGAAAATTATTCAAAAAGTTGGGAGCAATCGTAACTGAAATTGATATTTCAACGGAGGCTTATTCAACGATACAGTCTGTTTTTGAAGATGCAGATGTGATATATTTTACCGGCGGAAATTCTTTTTTTCTTATGGACCGGCTCCGTAAAACGGGAACTGATGGGCTGCTGAAAAAGGAATTGGCAAATGGAAAATTGATGATCGGCGAGTCGGCAGGCGCAATTATATGCGCTCCAAGCATCCAATATATCCAGCAAATGGATGAAAAGCCGGAGGACTACTCACAAGAAGATGATGCAGGGCTTGATTTGATTGATTTCTATGTTCTTCCGCATTATCTTACAGCACCATTTAAGAAAGTTACCGAGAAAATAATGACTGAGTTTTCGGATTTGAATCTATGCCCAATTAACAACCGTCAGGGAATTGTAATTGACGGTGAAGGTTCAAAGGTTATTTGCAAAGACTAATTTGAAAATTCTTGTTTGAAAAATTGAGAAAACGTAATATTGAACAAAAAAGAAATGCACAGTTCTTAGCTTATCGTGAACTGTGCATTTTTGTAAATAAATACTTTTAATTAGCCGATTACGGCATCCTCTGCTGTAAAATGTTCCAGAGAATTTTCTTTTACCTGAATACAGATATAAGTAATTCCAGAAATATCGGATGCAAAAAACTGACGCTTTGCAGTAGGTGCGATTTTTAGCCAGTCTCCAGTTGAAAGGCTAATTTCTTCTCCATCAATTACGGCTTTGCCGTTACCTGAAAGAATTCCATAGATTTCTTCATTTTCTTTATGAGAATGAACAAATGGGACATTTGCTCCTGCAGGTAGTTCGTTTAAACTGATTTCTGCACCTGTTAAAGACAACTTTTCATGCAGCTCAATTCGGTTTTCCTTTCCAATAGTTGTTTTTGTGTAATTTGCCATAATAATACCTCCATAGTTAATTTGTAGTTTCTGGTTGCTTGGTATTAGTATAGTGTGAGACACATACAAAAACAAGTACGCACCTTTTTGTAACTGTACACTCAAAAATGAATGTGTTACAATAGACTCGGAGGTGAGAATTATGCGAGCAAAAGAAGAATTACCGGAATGCCCAGTTGCAACAGCAGTATCTCTTATCGGAGGAAAATGGAAACTGCTGATTTTGCGTAACTTGAAAGAGCGTCCATGGAGATTCAATGAGTTACAACGAAGTATAGATGGTATTTCACAAAAGGTTTTGACAGATAGTTTAAGACAAATGATGAGTGATGGGCTGGCATATCGCCACGATTACCATGAGCAGCCACCGAGAGTTGAATACGGCTTAACGGAACTCGGAACAAAAATGCTTCCAATTGTTAATTCACTTGCTGACTTTGGTAACTACTATAAATCAATTATTGAACAGAATTAAGGACGTTAGTATTTGAAAAGCTTGAACAATTCAAGTTTGGAGAATCGAAAAAAACGGAATTTACCTATTAGGACATATAAACTGTTGACAATAAAGCTCCTATATAGTATGTTTTTGGTAAACTACTATATAGGAGCTTTTGTATGGAAATGAATGGAGGATTTCTTGTCACCAAAATAAAACAGCTTGGAGACCGGATTTTCGAGAAGATTCTCAGTGAAAAGAATATTGATGCGTTTAATGGAGCTCAGGGACGTATTCTTTATGTGCTGTGGCAGGAGGATGGTATCTCAATCAGGTCACTCTCGACTAAATGCGGATTAGCGATAACATCTCTTACTACGATGCTGGAAAGAATGGAAAATCAAGGGCTGATAAGCCGTGTTCAGTCTGAAACGGACAAAAGGAAAACACTCCTGTTTCTGACTGAGAAAGCACATGCCTTAAAGGGCGAGTACGATTCTGTATCTGATGAGATGGGCAGTATTTACTACAAAGGTTTTTCAGAGGAAGAAATTACCCGGTTTGAGGAATGTCTCGACCGCATCAGAAAGAATCTTGAGGAGTGGCAGAAGTCATGAGTATTTGTATCAAAGATCTGATTCAGAACATGAATATCGTCATTGGCTGCACAGTGGGGTGTACATATTGCTATGCCCACAATAACGTGAAACGCTGGCATATGATTGATGACTTCGCTGACCCTGAATTCTTTCCGGGTAAGCTTAAGATGATGGAAAAGAAACGTCCGCAGAACTTTCTTCTTACCGGCATGAGCGATCTCTCCGGATGGAAGCCGGAATGGAGAGACGAGGTATTTGTAAAGATCCGTGAAAATCCGCAGCATCAGTTCCTGTTCCTTACCAAGCGACCTGATTTGCTGGATTTTGATACCGATTTGGAAAACGCATGGTTTGGCGTTACGGTGACGAGGAAAGCAGAACTGTGGCGTATCGATGCTCTTCGGAAAAACGTCAGAGCAAAACATTACCATGTTACCTTTGAGCCGTTATTCGACGATCCCGGCACAGTTGACCTTTCCGGAATCAATTGGATCGTTGTCGGCACCATGACCGGAGCTCAGAGCAGGAAGATTCATACGGAACCGGAATGGGCATGGTCTCTGACGGACCAGGCACATAAGCTCGGCATTCCGGTGTTTATGAAGGAAGACCTTGTCCCTGTCATAGGGGATGAAAATATGATTCAGGAAATGCCGGAAGAATTTAATAAAGTGTTAGAGGTACAGAAATCATGGAAGAAGTAATGAATGGAATCCTCATTCGTGAGGTGGAAACAAAGAACATCATGACTAAGTCTAGTCTGCCGGTAGGCGGTTACTCGGTCAATCCCTATGTGGGCTGTACACATGCCTGCAAGTATTGCTATGCTTCTTTTATGAAGCGCTTTACCGGGCACAAGGAGGAATGGGGCACTTTCCTTGATGTGAAGCATTGGCCGGAAATTAAAAATCCGAAGAAATATGCCGGACAGCGGGTGGTCATCGGTTCTGTGACAGATGGCTACAATCCACAGGAGGAGCAATTCGGGAATACCAGAAAACTTCTGGAGCAGCTGATCGGCAGTGACGCAGATATTCTGATCTGCACAAAGTCGGATCTTGTGGTACGGGATATTGATCTGTTGAAGAAGCTTGGACGTGTAACCGTTTCATGGTCGATCAACACACTAGATGAAAATTTCAAGAACGATATGGATTCTGCTTCGAGCATTGAGCACCGTATCGCTGCTATGAAGCAGGTATATGAGGCAGGTATCCGTACAGTCTGTTTCGTATCCCCGGTATTCCCCGGTATCACGGATTTTGAAGCAATCTTTGAGCGGGTAAAGAATCAGTGCGATCTGTTCTGACTCGAAAATCTCAATCTTCGAGGCGGTTTCAAAAAGACAATTATGGATTATATCGCCGGAAAATATCCTGATCTTGTACCACTTTACGACGAGATCTATAACAAGCATAATCGCAGCTACTTTGAAGCACTTGAAGTAAAAGCTGAGAAAATGGCTAAGAAGTATGATTGTGCCTTTGTGGATAATGAAATGCCTTATGGCAGAGTCCCGCAGGGGCATCCGGTGATCGTAGATTATTTCTATCATGAGGAAATCCGTGGGACAGAGAATACCGGAAAAAGAAATCGCTAAATTTGGATTTATAGGGATGCTGTGAAATCGGAAAGTTGTGGAGTTGTACATACAGTTCAATTGAATTATGATTTGGGAGGAGAGATAGAGTGAAAAAATTTTTTTCTCCACTTATGGCTATTCTTTCAATTGTTTCACCTATTTGTATAGTTGGAATAATGTGTATGATTGAAACTGAAATTATTGAAGCAGTTATTAGTGGATTGGTGCTTGGTTGTATGGTTGGGAGTGTGTTCAGTATAATCTTTTGGGTTACCAATAAATATAAGAATAAAATTTTAAGAATAATATCATTAATCCCATTAGTATTTGTTGGATTATATTCATTGTTGTTTATTCTATATTTGGCGTATAAGTAGATAAGTGCAAATTTCAGTAATACGCTCTGTTGATGTGCTGATTTTTCTACGATATACTCCTTCAAAAAGGAGTGTGATCTTATGGGTAGAGAAATTTATGACATCATCAATGACATGGCAGAAGTATTAAATGCATCGCAGATGCAGAAACTACAAGAGGTGTTGGTAAAACGGTTATCTGAAAATACTGTATCTGATTATTTGCAGACAACGAATATGGACTTTCTAGATATGTTTTTAACTGCAAAGCATTTAGAAGGGTGTTCTGACAAAACAATACGCTATTATAGGTGTAATATTGAAAAGATGCTGGATACAATAAATATTCCGGTCATAAAGATAACGACCGAGATGCTACGAAAATATCTTGTAGAGTATCAAACGATAAATAATTGTGGAAAAGTAACTATTGATAATATTCGTAGATGAGAAAATAGAAATTTTTAGAGATAATTGTAATAATCTGCGTGATAGGGCAATGATTGATTTTCTGCTTTCAACAGGAATTAGAGTAGGCGAATTGGTAAGGCTGAACATTGATGATATAGATTTCTCTGAGCGGGAATGCGTGGTTCATGGCAAAGGAGACAAAGAGAGGAAAGCATATTTTGATGCTAAGACCAAAATTCATTTGTTGAATTATATTGAATCAAGGACAGATAATAATATAGCGTTATTTGTGTCGTTAAACAAACCACACAGTAGACTTACTGAAAGCGGTGTGGAGTTACGATTACGAGAAATGGGTAAGAAGTTAGGTGTAGAAAAGGTACACCCACATAAGTTCAGAAGGACTATGGCCACCAGAGCAATTGAGAAAGGTATGCCGATTGAACAGGTACAGAAAATTCTGGGACATGAGCAAATAGATACAACGCTCAGATATGCAATGGTTAATCAAAACAATGTGAAGCTATAGCATCGAAAATATATTTCATAGATTGACTTGTAACGCAAAAGACGTTACAATAAAAGAAAGATGGAGGTGTATTCTATGGGAAAAACAGCAACATTAAATATAAGAGTAAATCCAGATGTAAAAGAAAATGCAGAAAGTGTATTGGCACAATTAGGGATACCAATGGCTACTGCTATAGATATGTATTTAAAACAAATATCATTAGTAGGAGGAATTCCCTTTTCTATTGTATTACCAAAAGCAGCTAATTCAGTGAATGCAGATATGATGTCTGCTACACAGATTCATCAAAAGTTAGAAAAAGGATATGCCGATATAGAGAAAGGAAATGTTGAGGATGCAGCTAGTGCGTTTGTGGCATTTAGAGAGAGGCATTAATGAAGCAATATAAGGTAGAGATTACAAAAGAAGCTTTGCAGGATATGGAAGATATATACAATTATATTGCTATAGATTTGCTTGCTCCGGATAATGCAATGGGGCAATATAATCGTATTGCTGATGAAATACTTACATTAGACACTTTCCCAGAACGATTTAGGATTATGGATTCTGAGCCGGAAAAGAGAATGGAGTTGCGTAGAATGCTCGTCGATAATTATTCAGTGTTTTACACAATCCGTGACGAAAGGGTAATTGTAACGGATGTGTTATATACGGCATCTGATATAGAAGCACGTTTGAGAGGCGAGCTATAAAAGCACGCGTTTATTTGAATTTTACGCACTGTAAAATACTTTTGACATGGCTAAAATGGACAATGTAAAAGCATTTTGATAGACCAAAATTTCTTTTTTGATTAAAGTGGGTTATGAAGGAGGTGACAAAGATGGAACTTAGCAAGCAGATAAAAAAATATCGAACAGAGACAAATTTATCGCAAGAGGAGTTGGCAGATAAAATTTATGTTTCAAGACAAACTATATCAAATTGGGAAAATGAAAAAAATTATCCTGATATTAAAAGTTTAGTGCTTATGAGTGAAGTCTTTCAGGTATCTCTTGATAATTTAGTCAAAGGAGATTTAGAAAGAATGAAAAAAGAAATTGACACACAGGAATATGCAAAATTTCAAAAGGATAGCACTATTTTTACCGTATTATTTATTGCTTTGCTGATAGTACCTATACCGCTTGTAATGTTATGGAAGTGGTTTGGAATGGCATTGTATTTATGTTTGTTTGGAATAGGAATGTATTTTGCTGTCAGAATTGAAAAGTACAAGAAGAAATATGATATTCAGACTTTTAAAGAAATTGTTGCATTTACTGACGGGAAGAGTTTGGATGAAATTGAAAAAGCAAGGGAAGAAGGCAAAAGGCCATATCAAAAAGCTCTCTTGGTAGCTGGTTCAGCGGCATTGACTGTTATAATTGCACTTATAATGACTGCTGTAATGAGATTATTCTCTTGAGAACACGAAAATTTCAGTTTCATGTTGCTTTTAATAATTGAATATTGAATGATTTTACATAGCCGTTAAGGAGCAATTTTTGCTCCCTAGCGGCTTATTTTATTTTTTAAAGTAGGAGGTGAGAAAATTGAAAATTAGAAAGGTTGATGACAAACCGATGGTCATTCACACCAAGGAGAAAGCCAAGATTTATGCCCACGAACTGAAGGAAGCTAAGATTAAAGGCAGCAACATCTATACAGTAGAGAGAGGTCCTAAGACAGCTGGTGCAAGTACAAATGTTGCGTGTTGGTAATAGCAATTTTGTATGGTAGAGGAGTTGAACTGAATTGGAGAAGAATTGGAGTACAGTGCAGTTGCATTGCAGAGAATGTAATGCGAGGATGATGGATTATACCTTGTGTCAGGACGATGACCGGATCGTCTTGCAAGGCATCACGATCAAATGCAACCGCTGCAAACGGGTAATGATGTTGAAGAAATATACAGAAGGCATGATACGGAAGCGTGCCGACAAAGGTGTGTTCCGTATCTGACAGATCTGGGATCTGTTACATAGAAACAAAATGACAATTAAATGAACAGCCCACCTGATAAGGGCACATCAGAGATGATGGAAGCACCAGAGACGCAGGGGAAAGATAACCAGTAGATAACTGGCTTTCCTTTGCGTCTTTTTGCGTGGTTCAGGGAGCGGAAAATTCAAAAATAATTTTTCATCATCTTACTTCTGGCTATCGAGATGGCTGGAAAGGATGAAGAATTATGATGATTTACGATATGGTAGCAAGTGGAAAGAGATTAAAGGAATTAAGAAAACA
This sequence comes from Clostridium sp. OM05-6BH, assembly GCF_003481635.1. Taxonomy (NCBI): domain Bacteria; kingdom Bacillati; phylum Bacillota; class Clostridia; order Eubacteriales; family Clostridiaceae; genus Clostridium; species Clostridium sp. OM05-6BH. Next base: position 11,725 of record NZ_QULH01000021.1, read on the forward strand.
GGCAGGAAAGACGCAGGAGCAG
>NZ_QULH01000021.1:11756-34603 GCF_003481635.1 Clostridium sp. OM05-6BH
GCAGGAGCAGGTAGCGGAAGCAGTTGGACTTGAGCCGGGAACGATCAGTAGGATAGAGCGAGGAGCAAAGGGAATGTCGATTGACTCGCTGTTGATGTTTAGTGAAATTTATGGAGTGAGTACGGATTACATACTGAAGGGGGACAAAACTGTGGCATCATCTGATGCATTATTGGAAGAATTGGGGGCATTAGTGCAGAAATATAAGAGTTTGTAGGCGGGAGAAAATATGATTTTTCCATTTCGTCATGCAAGTTGGTGATTGAAAAGGTTATGATGTCTGATATAATATGATGTGTGACGGAGATGTGGTCAGATACAAATCGGAATTTTTTCGTCAGTCTATAGAGGGGAGGAAAAATGCTCAATGGATTACAAAGATGCGATCGCAATATTTGAAAACAACACAAAAAGAAGTGTTGTTCAAATAGAACGCTGCAGTGTTGGTATTGCGAACTATGTTTTTATTGTCTCCACTGCAAACGAAAAGTTTGTTCTCAGATGCAGTAAAGATGAAAATGCCTATAAAGATACTGTTTATTGGCTTAATAGGTTGTCTGTATGTGAAATACCGATACCGATTGTCTTGTCAGAGGGAAAATACAAAGACTATTCCTATCTGATTCTCTCTTATATCCGTGGAGATGATATTGGTAATGTCTATTGTAAATTGAATGATAGCGAGAAAAAGCAAATTGCCAAGGAAGTAGTTAAGATACAGCGAAAGGTTTCAAGGCTTGATATCCATGCGGATATGGAATGGACATGGAACTGCTTTGTTGACAAAATGCTGAATCGTGCTGAAAAGAGAATAAAAAGAAAGAACTATTTTGACTTTAACAAAATATATATCATAAAGAAATTACAACAAGAAATACAGGAATATTTGGATAAGGTTCCGATAGCACCGTATTTGGATGATATCAGTACAAAAAACTTATTGATTTATGAGGGTAATGTATCTGGGATAATAGATATTGATTGGATGGGATTTGGTGATATGCTTACCTTTGTTGCATTGACAAGGGTTTCATTACTCAATATGGATTTGGATACTAAATATATTGATTATCTATTAGACGAGATTCGTCCAAACACGATAGAGTACAAAGCGTTTATATTCTACTGCTTGATTTATTGTGTGGATTTCATGGGGGAAAGAGGTATGCAATTTCTTGATAAAACAATTCCAGTAAATGAAAATATAATCGAGAGATTGAATGATATCTTTGACTTTCTTATGGAAGAATGGGACAAATATTGCAAACGGTAAATTCCAGTTTGCCGAAATATATTTCTAACTTTCCCTATTTTACAGGCTTTCCAGCCTGTGCATTAGCGAAACAATATGTATTTTCCCTTATTTTTGCCCTTATGAGATAATCGTAAGGGAAATAAGGGAAAGTTTTATTTAGTCATTGCCTGCCACTTTATCAAGTAACCTTGCAGATTCCCGCTTGGCTTTTCTTGTAGAGTGTGCATAGACATTCATGGTGGTACTGACATCTGAGTGCCCTAACAGTTCCTGCACATCCTTTGGTGCTGCTCCATTTGCCAGAAGGTTGCTTGTGTAGGTGTGTCGCAACTGGTGAAAATGAAATCCTTCAAATCCATCCAGTTTCTGAGCAATCTTCCTGCAAACAATTCCTAACGTGCTTGGCAGTTCCAAACTTCCATCCGGTCTTAAGCAGACAAAGGATATTTCCTTATAATCTTCAGGAACATTCTCTGTTCCGTCCAGATGATAGAACTCATAGTAAACTCTGTTTTTGTCTTTTACTTCTCTGTAGTAGTTTTTATGGTAAAGTTCTCCGTACTGCATTCGGTTTTTAAGTTGTTCCTTTCGGGCATTGCGAAGAATCTCTGCCAGTGTATCTCCAAAATCAACAATCCTTACCTTTTTTCGTTTGGTTGGTCCGATGATATTCTTGTGCCTTGAACCATCATATCGGATACTGCGTCTGATTGTAAGGCACTGTTCTTCAAGATTCACATCCTGCCATGCCAGACCACAGGCTTCACCGATACGAAGTCCTGCATAATAAGCTATCTGGATTGGAAGTATTGCCGGTGGATTGTAATTCTGTAGAAATTCAATCAGTCTTTCATAATCCTCTCGTGGAATTGGCTGTATATCGCCATCCATGTCATCATCGGAAAACAGGTCAACCTCATCCGTCTGGTATTTCAGCTTAATATACTGCATCGGATTGAAAGTGATATATTGCTTTGGTGATACTGCAAATCGGAATGACTGCTGTAATACTGCCGAGAAAGAACGAATGTAATCTTTGCTATAACCTTTTCTTTCTGAACCATCTGGATAAGTGCCACCAAAGGAAAGCAGATTGAAGAAGGCTTGTAAATGCTCAGATGTTACATTTTTCAACTTTCTCTCTGAAATTGGATGCTTCTTGATGTTGGTAATGGCACCGAGGTAATTCTGGACTGTCCCATTACTGAGCGTACCGGTCTTTAATTCTTCCTCTGCCCATATATCAAGTAATTCTCCAATTGTAATATTTTCCGACTTTGCAATGAATTTCTTGCTTTCGTAATCGTCCATTGCCTGACGGAGCAGTTTTTCCGTTTCACTTTTACTTTCTGTTCCAGCGTATTCTTTCTGAACCAGATTGCCGCTTGCATCTTCTACATAGAAGCGGTAGTACCATTTCTTTCCTTTTTTTCTTACAGATCCTTTTGCCATAATCGTGTGTCTCCTTTCGATATCAGACAATCGGAACTGATGAAATGCTTCTTGCGTGTAAGTATATCATAACTCCGGTTGTCGTTCTATACCGAATCGGAATCCTCATACAAAACTTCTGATAAAAGATTTTCAAGCCTTTGTTCTGCCATTTCCGGTTTCTTGGAATAAAGCCTTACGATATCTGCCATGTCGTTAAAGGCATTAACAGTGTGGGTGATCTCCCGGAGAAACATAATCTCGTTATATTCATCATTCGATTCAAACCCCATTACTTTTGCAATATCAGCTTCATTCGTGTTGCCCTTGTAATTCTTGCAGGCAAACTGGAATGATTCCAGAAACAGGTTATATTGCTTTAACATCAACAGCAGTAAATCTTTGGAAAAAGCATCTTCCTTTTTACTAAGGTCGAGAGGTAACTGTTTGAGAATATCGCCCATTGCATCACGAATCTGTAATTCTTTCTTATCCGTAATATCGGTTTCGTATTCATCGGTTTCCCCTCTGAGCCATTCAATAGATACATGAAGTGCTTCCGAAAGACCTTCCAGCACCATCTTTTTGGTATTGTCAATCGAACCATTCTCATATCGCAGGATTGTGGAAGCGGTAACTCCCATCTTCTCTGCAACATAAGGCTGTGTCAGATTTAATTCCAGACGACGCTGTTTTGCCCTGCTGCCTATCAGCTTGCGTAGTTCTTTATCTTTCATGCTGATTGCCTCCTTTTTCGGTATGTATGAATTATAGCATGTACCTCACATAATTGCAATATGCAATATAATAATTATTTTTAAAATTTCATAACGCTTGACAACACAATATAAAACCGCTATACTAACAGCACAACAAAAATTGCATAATGCAATTCATAAGGAGGTGACAAGATGACGGAAAGAAAGATTGCATTATCCATCGAGGAAGCAGCCGACTATACAGGAATTGGCAGAAACACTTTGAGAAAGCTGGTTGAATGGAAGAAACTTCCGGTATTAAAAGTCGGAAGAAAAGTCCTTATTAAAACTGACATTCTGGAAAAGTTCATGGAAGCCAACGAGGGGCGAGATCTGAGGGATAAAGGAAATGTAAAAGCTGTCACAAGAAATGTGGCAACTTAAAAAGGCGGCTTCCTAAGAAACCGCCAAAGGTTCTATCAGACCGAAGCCATGATATACCTACACGCAAGAGGATTATACCATGTGCTTCTCCTGATATGCAACCGGGAACTGTTGTTTATCGGAAAAAGAAAGGATGAAGACGATATGGCGAAATCAACAAAGACTTATGAAGAAAGAATACGTGCATTAGAGAAAAAGGAACAGGAAAGCATTGAAGCTACAAAAAAGCTCATTGCACAGCGGAAGGAACTGGAAAAGCGAAAGAAAGCAGAGGAAAGTAAAAAACGAACCCACAGGCTCTGTCAGATTGGTGGCGCAGTGGAATCGGTTCTTGGCTGTCCGATTGAGGAGGAAGATTTACCAAAGTTGATAGGCTTCTTAAAAAGGCAGGAAACAAACGGAAAGTTTTTCTCAAAGGCGATGCAGAAAGAGCCACTTACAGATATGGAGGAAGTGTAATGGCGGAGGGAGTGGTTTTTCCATTCCCTTCATTGCCTTTGAATGAAGGGCGCACTTATGGACAACCAGAGGTCGTCCTTATAAGTTTGCCACAAGTGGCAACCGGTCTGCGCTTACGCTTGCCGGGCTCGTTCCGTCGGCGGGGCTTTCAGCCAGACCTGCTCATGCCGCAGGGGGCACTCTTGCGCAGAGGGCGTTCCGACAGCTTCACTTCTGCCAAACCAGAAGAAGATGCTGTCGGAAATCAATGCCGGATACGGCAGAAAGGGGGAATTATATCATGGCGATATTTCACTTTACAGTAAAGATTGTCGGGCGCAGTAAAGGAAAATCTGTCATATCCGCATCGGCATATCTTAATGGAGATGTGATGAAGAATGAGGAAACAGGCAGAATCAGTTACTATACTTCCAAAAAGGAAGTCGTCTACACCAGTCTGATGATGTGCGAAAATGCACCTCCTGAATGGCTGCATGTACCGGAAGAAAATATAAAAAGGTTTCAACAGTCTATCCGTTATAAAAGAGCGGATGATAAAGATGCCGCACTGGAAAAGTTTAAAATCACATTTCAGAAACAGCGTCTATGGAATGAGGTATTGAAGATAGAAAAAAATGCAGATGCACAGCTTGGACGCTCATTTGAATTTTCCCTGCCGAAAGAATGGAGCAGACAGGAACAGATTGATTATACAACCGAATATATTCAAAAGACTTTCGTGGATAAGGGAATGTGTGTCGACTGGAGCATACACGATAAGGGCGATGGAAACCCACATGTGCATTTACTTGTAACCATGCGACCATTCAATCTGGATCATTCATGGGGCAGCAAAGAAGTCAAGGACTGGGATTTTGTCAGAGATACTGACGGAAATATCGTGGTTGATGAATCCCACCCGGACTGGTGGCAGGATAAGAAAAATCCTGATCGGCATGGAATCCGCATTCCGGTACTTGATGAAAACGGAGTACAGAAAGTCGGGGCAAGAAACCGAAAACAATGGAAACGGGTTCTGACCGATGCTACCGGCTGGAATAATCCAAAGAATTGTGAGTTATGGCGAAGCGAATGGGCTAGGATGTGTAACCGGCATTTATCCATAGACAATCAGATTGACCACCGCTCTTATGAAAGACAGGGCAAATTAAAAGTCCCTACGATTCATGAGGGTGCGGATGCAAGAAAGATTGAGGAAAAATATCTCACCGGACAGATAAGGAAAGGTTCATGGAAGGTAGAGGAAAACCAGATGATTAAAAAACAAAATGCACTGCTGCAAAAGGTAATTGCAACCTTTGGTAAGGTATCCGGTGCATTGTCAATATGGAAGGAGTGGTTGAATGACATTAGAAGAAAGCAAAGAAGTAATTCCCATGATGGAAGCAATGATTACACAGATAGAGGAACAGCAGAATATCATGGCAGAGATGCTTCAGGAGATACAGGAAAAGGACGAGAAGCTGATGTGCTTTCAGGAGCAGGAAGAACGATTGCAGCAATTAGAGAAAGAATTGTCAGAGCTGCTACAAATCTTACCAGATACAGAAGAACTGTTGATGCTTCTGGAAGAAAAGACAGACCAGATACAGAAACTCACAGACGAAAATCAGCAATGGCAGGAATTGGCACAGAAATTAAACAGCGAGAACCGGCTATTGCAGAAACAGAACAGCGAATTACTGAACTTGAACAGCAACTAGAGAAAGGAAGGTTGATTGATGAACGAATTAAGAAACTCAAAGAGCGACGATCAACTGGAAGAGTTACTTCTGCTGACGGAGCAGATGCAGGAAGAACTCGACCAGAAAGACCGGACTATCCGGGAACTGAAAGTGCAGCTCGACGAATCGCTGACCTTGAACGAGAGGTTAAACAGCGAGAACAGAGCAGGGAACATTCAAGCCTTAAAGAACGACTTGAGGAAAACAAAAGAATTGTTGCAGAGCGAGAAAGAGAAAACGCTTACCGCAAAGGACATGATAGAGGAATGTCGAGATAAGCTAAGGCAGGCAGAACAGGAACGGGACTATGCACTCTCCCATCAGAAAAAAGTAGAGATACCGGTTGAAAAGCCGGTACTCTATCAAAAGTGTCAGAATTGTAATCAGACAGCTTATCTAAAAGCTAAGGAAAGGTATGATACGCAGAGAGAAAAACTGGCAGGCAGATATAAAACAAAAACAGTCATGTATGAAGCATTGATGTTTCTGCTGATATGGTATTCTGTATCGACTACTCTTTTCCAGATGATACGGTCAAAGGTATTCATTTCTGATTGTATGGTATTCTTTGATACAATCGCCACTTTTGTACAAACCATTGCAGGGGGGATTATACCAGCAGCAAAGAACATGGCACAGATTAGTAATGGAATATCCAATCCTGTCGTTGCCGGAATTGTATATTGGCTGATAAGAATATTGATTTGCGGTGGCTGTCTGGTGGGTGCGGGAATATTTTTGGCATTCATCGGAATAAAGATTGTAGGTCTATATAAGAAATACTGTTGGGACATGATTACCATAATGGTAATACTTATAAGCATGGCAACAGCTATCTACTTTGGGAATTGGATAAAGACAGCATTGCCAATCAATCTGCTATTTTTCTTATTATTCGTGCAACTGGTATATGTTGGAATCAGGTGGTATGTAAAAGGTTGTCGGGAAAACAGAGGTTGTGTTTAAAATGAAAAACTTGTCTGAGACGCAGCGAAGTAAATAAAATGAGTAGTATAGGAAGGCAGTAGTGTGTGAATAAACTGCTGGCTTCTTTTTTGATAGATACAGTCACGCCCAGAGGTATGTCGCATAGTAAAGTAATAATATCAATAGGACGATATAGAAAATGCGGGGAAGCATGGTATTTCAATGAGTTTGAGATACAGTGCTTTCGCGTATTAACAGGAAGCAAATAACGCGTTATATGTGATATTCTATTTCACAACAAAAAAAGGTCGGTTCACAACATGGCGGCTAGCTATTAAAAGACTTTTTCCGATATAATAAATATAATTGTATGTAAGTAAGGAAGTGACAAGATGCAAATAGCAATCTGTGATGATGAAAAATCTATAGGATTGATATTAGAAGAAAAAATAAAAAAATTATTACCGGATGCAGTAATAGAAAAATATTTATCTGGTGATGAATTGATTGCAAGTGGTTGTGAGCCGGATATTCTATTTTTGGATATTCAGATGCCAGGAATGGATGGAATGGAAACGGCAAGGATTCTGCGTCAGAAAAATGAAAGAATGGTATTGATATTTGTAACTGCTGTGGAGGAGTATGTTTTTCAGGCATTTGATGTTTCAGCATTTCATTATCTGGTGAAACCGTTTTCAGATGAAAAATTTGAGGAAGTTGTGAAACGTGCAGTCAGAAGCATTAAAGAATATTCTGAAAATCAATTGGATGAAAAATACATGATGGTGCAGTCCGGAGGAAGCCATATGAAAGTGATTTTGAAGGATATTGTGTATGCTGAGGTATATAATCGAAAAGTCATTATCCATACACGGGATACGAATATTGAATATTATGGAAAATTGCAGGAACTGAGTGAAATTGCGGGAGCAGATTTTTTTCGTACACACAGAGCCTACCTCGTACATTTCAAATATGTTCAGAAATATGATGCAAATTGTGTGACGATGGAAAATGGAACTGCATTGATTGCAAAACAGAATTATTCTGAGTTTGTAAAACAATATTTGAAATATAATCAGAGGAAAGGAAAAGAAATCGGATGAGTTTGGTAGAAAAATGCTGGATGGTTACATCGAAAATTTCTGTTATTGCACTCCTTATGATTACAGGAATCTATTTTGGAAAATTTGTTTGTCCCTATATAAAAAAGAAAAAAGGGGCTGTGGCAGTCAGTATTGTTTATATTACGATTATGCTTGTTTTATATATGATTCCGCCACAGATTGATAATTTTTCCGCATATCTGATTGGAGTTATAGCAGCGTTTCTTGTGATGTATGTAGAGGACAGAAGAAATATATATCAGAAAATATTTCTTGCAATTACGTTCTTTTCGATCCGATGGTTAACGGTTGCAATGGCAGCCAGACTTGATGATCTTGTTACAAAAGCACTTGTATTTCGGAATATGAGTGCAGAAAAAGTGTGGTTGCAGTACGGACTATATGTTGGAACCAGAGTTTTGGATATTGTACTTTGTATTGCTTTTATTGCGGTTGCAATAGGACTGATCAATAAAGCGTATATATACAAAAAAGATGAAATGAGCGTCAAAGAGATGGTAATGCTTATTATACCTTCGCTTGTAGGCGTCACTGGGTATGGCATTTTACAATATTATCTCATGATATACGAAAGAGATACTGGAAAGAACTTGATTGATACATATGGATTTTATGGAGCTTTAAGCTTTTTACACTATCTGATTTCCATAGTCGCTATTCTTGTTGTGATTGTAATGTTCCAAAACTGGAAAGAGATGCAGGAAGAACAGCGGGGACAAGAGCTGGTATTAAATCAGATCAGTGACATGAAAAAGCATATCGGGGAAGTCGAAAAGTTGTATCGGGATATCCGCTCCATGCGCCATGATATGGGAAATCATATACAGACACTGGAACATCTCGTGGCACATAATAATATGGATGATGCTACAGAATACTTGGAACATCTGAAAAATGAATGGGACGAGGTATCTCCGGAAATAAAGACAGGAAGTCCGGTAATTGATGTCATTTTGATGGAAAAGCTGAGAGAAGCAAAAGAAAGGCAGATTCGGTTTCTGTCGGATTTTCATTATCCGCAGAATACGAAGTTAAATGCATTTGATCTGAGTGTGATCATGAATAATGCCTTGAATAACTGTATGGAAAATGTAAGTGGAGATGATCCGTATATCAGTATTTCTTCTTTTCGGAAAAACAGTATCTTTATGATAACCATAAAAAACAGTTTTGGGGGTCAGCTTAATTTTGGTGATAGCGATTTGCCAGAAACAACAAAATCTGGGAGGGAACATGGAATGGGTTTGAATAACATTCGCCGGGTTGCCAGAATGTATATGGGAGATATATCTTTGGAGCAGGGAAATGAGGAAGTAATCCTTAGCATTATGATGCAGGTAGAATAAAGAAATAAATTGGCACTATGTATTTTGTAAATTACAGAAATTACAGAAATATGTAGTGCTTTTTTTGCGAAGGTAGCGATGAAAATATGTTGCTTGTAACAATATTTGAGGAGCACTGCGACAGTCTGAAAAGCATTTTCAGACTGCTTCACAACGAAAAAAGGGCGGTTCACAACATCACGGTTTATTGTGAAGAAAGATATGCCGAAAGAAAAAATAAAGAGAAATCATGTTATACAGATTTTCAGGAAACGGATTTCAGAGTATTAGCTCAAGGAGGACAACGAAATGATGAAAATTAATGGATTTAACGGAACGAATACGCAGATAGGAGCAATGGGAATGGCACAGGCGAATGATTCTGTGAGTAAAAATATTCAGAATCAGATTGCAAATGCACAGCAGAAATTGCAGGACTTATCATCAAATGAAGAACTGTCATTAGAGGATAAGATGAAGAAACGTCAGGAGATACAACAGGAAATTACAAATCTCAATCAACAGTTAAGACAGCACCAGATTGAACAGAGAAAGGAACAGCAGAGTAAAAAATCATCTATGGATGATATGGTGGCTGGTACAAAAAACACATCTGCAAAGAAAGGAACAGGCTTGTCACAGGCAGGTATGCGGGCAATGATTTCCGCAGATTCATCTATGAAGCAAGCAAAAGTGCAGGGTAGTATGGCAACACAGATGGAAGGAAGAGCCGGTGTGCTTGAGTCTGAAATCAAGCAGGATGCTGGAAAAGGCAATACCGAAAAGAAAGAAGAAGAACTGGCAGATTTGCAGGCAAAAGCGCAGTCTGCAACAGCATCACAGATGTCTTCACTTTCAGATGCAAATAAATCGATGGAAGAAGCAGCAAAGGCAGACAACCGTACAGATGCAGCAGAAACAAAGAAGAATCAAACGCAGAAAGCAGAGAATACACAGGAAAATGCAGATACGGCAACAGATGCATCAGAGAATGCAGATGTTAAAACAGAAACAGCAGAAACAATAAAAAATCCAGCATCAGAAAGTGGACAGTCGGTAGTATATACACCGATCGATATACGTTTATAGTTTGAAAAGGAGGCTGGTGTTATGTCAGAAATCAAAAGTTTTAGTGATTATACAAGTAAATATAACAGCAATGTAGATTTTTCAGCGTTGTTTAGTGGAACGTCAGATAGTTCATCAGTAGGCAATACAAATATGCTTTCTGATTATGCTGCAATCAAAAATGGAAGCTATGGAAAACTTATGAAAGCATATTATGCAAAACAGGATGCTGAAAAATTATCGGGAAAAGGTGATACTTCACAAAAACTTACCTTGATGAAAACAAGTGCAGATTCTCTGAAAAAATCAGCAGATGCTTTGAATGACTCTTCTCTTTGGGGAAAAAAGAAAATAAAAAAGAAAGATGAAAAAACGGGGGAAGAGATTGAGGTAGAGGATTATGACTGGGATAAAATCACCAAGGCAGTAAAATCTTTTGTTGAAGATTATAATGATGTAGTTAAGGAAGCCGGAGAATCTAATACAAAGGATGTATTGCGAAATGCTTCATGGATGACTGGAATGACAGACAAAAACAGTAATATGCTTGCCAAAATAGGTATTACCATAGGAAAAGGAAACAAGTTGGAATTAGATGAGGATGCTTTAAAGCAGGCAGATATCAGTTCGCTGAAAACGGTCTTTACAGGATATAATTCTTTTGTAAGCAAAATATCGCAGAAAGCAACTGGTATATCGAATGCTGCAAACCGGGCGAGTGCAACCTATACAAATAATGGTACGTACTCTAAGACGGATTCTTCTTTGACATCGAGCAAGATAGATAAAGAAGTATAGAAAGTGTGGACTAACTTAGGGAGGTTGCTATGAAAGTTCAAGGAAATAGGTATATTAATAATCCAGAGATGATAAAAAATAAGGTTGAGAAGAAAACAACTGTTCCTCAGAATATTATTTCGGAGGATGATGTGAAAATCAGTGATTCAGCAAGAAAGTTAGTTGAGACTGCTCGTAATAAGGTATCGGATTTTCATACAATGCATTTTTCATCTATTAATGGAGCAATAAGAGAGATACCAGCAGAATATAAATGTGAAAATTTATTCAAATTAGATTTGAAAGCAACTTCCATTTCTGGAGAACAAAGTGCGTTTGAAGGCTGTTCGGAAAATCAGTCAGAGGTTTTTGAAAAATGGCTGGACGAAAATGCTTCTGAATATTTGACAGAAGATGAAATGAAAGATTTAAAAGAGAAGATTAATGCAATGACAGCAGATGTAGATTTTTTGAATGCTCAGGAGGGATATAGAGGAACTTCCTATGAATCTGTATTTTTGTTAAGTGCAAGTGAAGCGGGGCTAAGAAAAGTAAATGAAATGTATGTTCCAGAGCAATTACAAGCAGGTTTTTCAGACATTATTGACGAATATGTTCATTTTAATGATTCGGCACGTAATTCTATCATGGAGAAAATGACACCAGATTACATGGTTGTTGGAATTGGAAGCAAAACAGAATCTTATAAGTACAAGTCAGAAATAATCTCAGATGAGACAGCTTTTTATACAAATGAGAAGAAAGAGATAAGTGGTATCTGCAATCAGTTTTTAAATGGTAAAACAGATCAAAAATTATTTTGTAATGAGATGAAAGACCGTTTAAATGATTACTATGGAAGCAGGTATGAATTAAGGAATCAGCCAGAAGCTGTTGAAGGCAGAGTAAATAATATGCTGGACAAATTGCAGCATATGTTTGGCGTTTAATGTTGAAAAAGGGTTTGGAGAATAATTATGAAGACAGTGACAGATGTAAACACAGTAAACCAGCTATTGACATATTCAAAACAGGCAGAGGCAGGAATACACCAAAAAGCAATACAGATGTTGCTTGGAGCAGGAAATAATAAAAAACAGGACAGTTTAAGTATTTCTGATGCTGCACGAGGCTTTTCAAAGCAATCAATAGCTGCACTGATAGATAAAAATGCGAATATTTCTAACAGTGAATTGGCTTATTATTTTGCAAACTATAATAATTCAAGTGCTATTTTGGATGCAATCAATTTTGGGGAGAATGTTTCCTGTGGATATAATTCTGATTTTAAGGAGTACGGGGTTATTTCCTTTGACCTTAATGGGAGCAGACAGGTAGTACCTAATTATGCAGTACCGAAAATGAATACAAGCACCATGTCAGGCATTTGTGCTGCAAATAATTCTTTGGTATTAAGTAATAAAAGTTATTATTCATGGACAACATCAAGTGGCGGTAAATATACATGGACGGTCAACAATGGAAGGATAGGCTGGGCAGCCTCGGAATCGTTGCTTGCAGAGAATACAAATCAAAAAGGGACAAATTATAAGTGGGAAATGCGCAAAGCAAGTAATATTTTATCTGATCTGGCACAGGGAAAGAGTGTGTGGGGTTATCTCTACAGTAATGAGGAAGTACTGTCAGTCTGTGAGAAAGTCGGGATTTCTCCGGGATTCTTTTCTATAGATACGGGAGCAGGAAAACACACTTATTTATTGCAGGAATCAGGAAAGACCATAAATGTTGACGCCAAGATAAAACAGTTAAATGATATAAACTGGATAGAAATCGGGTATAAAGAAGGAGATACGTTTTCCGTTTATGGTAAAGAGTATGCTATTGACAGCAGTGGGCATATCAATGTTTCGGCAGAAGATGAATTTACATCAACGGAAATTAAATATCCAAGTCGTTCAATATAATAGAAATTATTTTAAGTTTCAATAACAGGGAGGTAGGATTATGGCAATTACAGGTATCAATAACAGCAGTTGCACATCGTATTATGCTTCAAATTACAAGAATACTGTTAAAAAAACAGATAGTGAAAAGGATAGTACAAATACAAAAGACGGCAACGTGACAACAAGTACAGTTGAATTAAAAACATCACGTCCCGGTGTGACAAAAACAGAGCAGATTAAGACGGGGTATAGCAATGTAAATGATTATTCAAAATACTTGCAAGGAAAATACCATTATATGAATACGGGAACGACTTCAATGCAAGGGGTTCCGACAACAGTATCCGTTTCAAGTGCATTTTTACAGAAGTGTATGAATGATCCGGAAAAAGCAAAGTATCTGGAGGAAAACTTAGCAGCCATTCCAGATTGTGCAAAAAGTGCGGTGAATGGATGTTTGGGCACTTTGACAAATCTGAGTTATAAGATTGATGAAAACGGAAATATTTCGGTGGCAATATCTGGTACAAATGATCCAGATGGGAAAATAGCGAAAGAGAATGCTGAACGAAAAGCAAAAGAGAACAGAGAAAAAGAGGAAAAAGTAAAAGAGAAAAGAGCTGCTAAAAAAGCAGAGGAAGAAAAAGCTGCAAAGAAACGTGCAGAAAAATCGGCAGAAGGAAAAGAAACGGGTGATTATACCTTATCCGTAACTGGTAATGATGTAAAAAGTATGACACAGAGCCTTGTAGCAGAATCTGTGAGTATTTCTGCACCTGATAGATCAAGTTTTGATATTAAGGCATAAGAGGGTTCGGTAAAAGGAAAATATCAAATCAATGCATTAGTTGGAAGTGCTTGTTTCCTATTATGGCATATCCAAGCTAACGATAGCAAAAATGGCTGGTGTTGAGGAAAATGATATTGACAGGCTTTTAGTCAATCCACCAGAAAAGATTGAAATCGAAGTAAAGTATAAAATTGCTGTGACTGTTATGGAGGGAGTATCCCAAACAATATTAAATAAGCAACGGCTTAACAACAGAAAACTGCTGTTAAGCCGCATCAATTATCATAGAAGATCTGAATTTACAGAAAAAATTTCACACCGGAGGGTGCGGACATTTTCTTGGACAGGCTAAACAGCCAATCCAAGTCTACGTCTGTACTCCATAGGACTCATGTATCCTAATGTTTTTTTTATTCTTTTTTCATTATACCAATCTATATAATTATTTAAAGTATTTATAAATTCTTTTCAGCTTCCCAGCAATCAATGCGGAGCATATAGCCAGCAGAGCTGTAAACATCAATACTATTGCGCTGTGGATTGTATTCTGCAAATATTGTTCTCATCGTATCTTATCTCTCCTTATCATTCAATCAATTATCAGATACAAAAATCAGAAGCATTTCAATCAGTTCACCATGTCACTTTTATTTTGTGTTATACTGTTTTATAGATTTTTCTTGCCCTTGTATTTGCACTTATCAGAGTTCGTAAACACTGATGGGACGATATAACACAAGGGAAACAATAAGGAAAAGCTCACCTGCGATAAATCCAGTGTTTTCAAGGGCTTGTGGAGAATTTAATAACAAAATATAACAGTTATTAAATCTCTTAAAACAGGTGAAATCTCAATTCAAGTTTGTTGAATTAAGAAAATCGGAATTGACCGAATAAGTTAATCGTGCCATATGGCTTGATTATAAATACAAAGATAAAAACGCAATGTACATTAAAAATGTACTAGAGCTGGTAGGTAGCCCAGCCGTCCTATGCAAATAGGGTAAGTAATCTGCCCCTCCGGGTTGTCCATTCTTTGTTCAATTCATTTTAGGAGGGATTCTTATGGACAAAGCAAGTGGAAAACTGACGGTATATTTTGAAGAACCATTTTGGGTAGGTGTATTTGAACGTATTGAAGATGGTAAACTATTTGTGGCGAAGGTAACATTTGGTGCAGAACCAAAGGATTACGAAGTGCAGGAATATATTCAAAAATACTATTTTAGTTTGAAATTCAGTCCGGCTGTTGAAACTGTTGTAAAGGATATAAAAAGAAATCCAAAGCGTATGCAACGAGAAGCAAAAAAGCAGACGATGGAAACAGGCATCGGCACAAAATCGCAGCAGGCATTAAAATTACAACAGGAACAGAACAATCAGGAGCGTAAAGAGAGAAGCCGCAAGAAAAAAGAGGCTAAAGAACAGCGAATGTTTGAGTTGAAACAGCAAAAGAAAAGAGAAAAGCATAAGGGACATTAAAGTCCCTTGGGCTTTTGCACAATTCGATATTTAACGGAGGAATCATTATGTGTGGAATGACAACTGATTTATAAATAAAAATAAATCGGAGGTTTATATGAATTATTCAATAAGAGAATTAAAACGAGATGAAAATAAGATATTAGATACTTTTTTATACGAGGCAATTTTTATTCCTGAAGGTGTTCCAGCACCGTCCAAAGATATCATTAACAAACCAGATTTGCAGGTATATGTAAAGGACTTTGGTGAGAACAAGGGAGACTTATGTTTGGTTGCTCAAGTTGCGGATGAGATTGTTGGTGCTGTATGGGTTCGGATTATGAATGATTACGGTCATATAGATAATGAAACACCGTCTTTTGCGATTTCACTTCTTAAAGAGTATAGAAACTATGGTATCGGAACAGAATTAATGAAACAGATGCTAATGGAATTAAAACTAGAAGGATATAAACAAGCATCATTAGCTGTTCAAAAGATGAATTATGCTGTCCGTATGTATAGGAAGGTAGGATTTGAAATCGTTGATGAAAATGATGAAGAATATATTATGATTTGTAATTTATAGGAACTTTCAACTTCCGGTTTGCCTGGGAGTTGTTGTAAGTAGATATAAGAGAGCTAACAATGATTATAAAGATTTATGATGAGATAAAGTCATCAGTTGTGTTACATTCTATTGGCATGTAGGCAGTTCGAGAGGGCTGCCTATTTTTTTGCGCAAATTTTCCTATCAGTACCAGTAATTTACTCTCTGGGTTCTCTTTATTCAACATCTGCATTGATATACTTGAATTGTCCGTAAGGGACAACCACTTGCAAGTGATACAAGAAGATTTAGTCGTGTGATACAGAACTATATTACATGATGGCAGATAGAATCAGGAGGAAACAGACAATGACGAATGATAGTAGAAGATTTGGATTTACCTATGGTTATGACGATGCTGTTACAGCGGCGATGCAGGAGAGAACATATCAATGGATGGATATTGTATTTGTGGACTTTGGTGAGATCAGTGGTGATTGCCTGCTTAGAAAGTCCAGACCGGCAATCGTATTGAGCGGGACAGAATATAATGAGAGTTCCCCGATTCTTACCGTTGCACCTATGACAAGAAGCTTGAAAGGACTTGACAGTAAGTATCATGTTTTCATTGACCGGGAGGACTGCAACAATGAGCTGAATACATCAGGAATGTGTATGCTGGAGCATTGTCAGGCAATCGACAGACGGCAGATCAAACATAAGATGGGGCATGTTTACGATGAACGCTTGCAGCAGAAAATCTGCAACGGATTGGCATTTCATTTACAGCTTATGGACTATGTGGAAGGGGTGTGAAGATCATGTTTCAGTATGATGGATTAGTGGTAGGACAGAGGATTCGCAATCTGCGTATTGAGGCAGGATATGGATTGGGTGAGTTCAGTGATGAACTTGGCAAGTCGGAATCACATATCAAGCAGGTAGAATTAGGAAGTCGCAAGATTTCATTGGATCTGTTGATTTCCTTGATGGAGGTTCTCCATGTCGATGCAAACAGTATCTTAGGGGAGAGTTCTGATCATAAGGACAATTCGATTGATGCCAAATTGCAGGAATTGCCGGAACCACAGAGACAATATTTTACGGCGGTGTTTTTAATAATGATGGCAAATTATCCGGCTACAGCGTAAGGAGGTACAAGCTATGAGTAAGAAGAATAAGAAGTTGATGTGTGCTGTTTATTTATCTGTAGATGTTCCGGAAAAGGAGATTCAGGACAAAGAGGAGAAGCAGTTTCGGTATATTAAGGATTACTGCAAGGGCAATGGTTTGAAAATAGTGAAGTCGTATCATCGGGCAGGACTTTCCAGATGTGAGATGCAGAAGCATTTTGTGGAATTGGCGAGACAGATTGAGGTCGATGAACTGCAGGCAGTTGTCATTGCAAATTCACGGTATATTTCCTGTGGCGTGTATGATCTGTATATGAAAGTAGGTCGGATTGCGGCAGCAGGTGGCAAGGTATATTCCGTAGATGAAGGTTTGCTGGAGTTGCCAATACAGTAAGAGATGACAAGGAAATAGAGGGATAGCTGCTCCCGGTGCGAGGGAGCAGCAGAAAGGAGCGATTTATGAACATTATGAGAGGTAATGTGATCTATGCGGATCTGGGACAGCATCCAAACGAATGTGATTCCAGACAATCCGGTGTCAGACCTTGTGTGGTTGTCAGTAATCCGAAAAGCAGAATCTTAAATGTTTGTCCATGTTCGACCAGAACAGATAAGAAGTATAATCCGGTACATGTGGAGATCTTAGCGGAGGATATCAAAGGGTATCCAATGAAGAAATCTGTGGTAATGGTCGAGCAGATCGTACCGATCGACCGCAGACTGGTAAAGAGCAAGATCGGATATATCTGTAATAAGGAAGTAATGAATGCGATTGATGCGGCAATCTGCATTCAACTAGGTATTAAGGAGGAAGCGTATGGCAGTGAAGAATAACAGAGAGGGAGCAAAGCCTGCAAAGATAAAAAAGCGTTTTGTCAGATACCGTGAAGGTGCAGAACTCTATAGTATGAGTGAAAGAAAGTTTATGGATCTGGCAAAGGACGCACAGGCAACTTATAAGATCAATCAAGTGGTTTTAGTGAATTGTGATATTTTAGATGAATATCTGGAGTCATTCCGGATTACCGATTGACGGAAGGAATGGATATAGAATTGATAGGAAAGATTTTTTTATGCAAATGTCAGAAAATGCTTGCAAACATATGTTCGATATTGTATACTGTAGTTAGATTGAATAACAAAATTGATTTTTCAATCATTGGATACAAATCTGGGAGCAAGCAGGATATTTGTATTTAAGATTCTTTCCTATTTTTATGTGGATAGGAAGGAAGTGGATGCTATGGCAGGACGGAAGGATAGCAGAGGCAGAGTCCTTAAACAAGGGGAATGTCAGAGAAAGGATGGTCGATATTCATACGCATATACAGATCCATTTGGTAAGAGACGTTATATTTATGCGAATGATCTGATGAAGCAGCGATCACGAGAGCAACAGCTTCAAAAGGATCAATTAGATGGATTGGATATTTATACTGCGGGAAAAGCTACAGTAAATTATGTTTTCGACAGGTATCTTTCGATGAAATCAGAGCTGAGACCATCTACATATACCAGTTATGTGTATATGTATGATCGCTATGTGAGAGATACATTCGGGAAAAAGCTGGTGGCAGAGGTGAAGTATTCAGATGTTATGTTTTTTTATGAGCGTTTGATGCAAAACTATAAATTGCAGGTTGGAACAGTGGACAAGATTCATACCCTTATTCATCCGATCTTCAAACTGGCAGTCCGTGACAGTATTATTCGTATCAATCCGGCAGATGGCTGTATGGCTGAGATTAAAAAGAAAAGCACTACAGGTGCAAATAAAAGAAAAGCTTTAACAATACCACAGCAGAAAGCGTTTATTGATTACACGCAGCATAGTGAAGTCTATTATAGATGGGCTCCATTATTTACGGTGTTGCTGGGAACCGGATGCAGAGTTGGTGAGATTATCGGCTTGCGTTGGGAAGATGTTGACTTTGCAGAACGTACGATCAATATTAACCATAGTGTTTCGTACAGAGCCGATGCAAAAGATGATTTCAGATGTTCGTATTCTGTATCTAAGCCTAAGACGGAGGCGGGGATTCGGAATGTACCTATGTTGGATGCAGTCTATGAGGCATTGCAGGATGAAAAGCGATACCAGAAGATTGAAGGCAGTAATGAAATGACGATTGACGGAATGAGTGGATTTATCTTTCGAAATCGTTATGGAGCTGTTCATAATCCGCAGGGAATCAATAAGGCGATCAAGCGGGTATCAGATGCATACAATGCTGAGGAGATTATTAAAGCGAAGAAAGAAAAGAGAGAACCGATACTGATTCCTCATTTTACCTGTCACCATATGCGGCATACATTTTGCACAAGATTGTGTGAGCAGGAGCCAAATGTGAAAGTGATTCAGGAGATTATGGGGCATAAGAACATTCAGACAACACTGGATATTTATGCTGATGCTACGGAAGAAGCCAAGAAGGAGTCGATGGTTCGGTTATCAGAAAAACTAGATGTATTTTAATATGTGTGAGCTAGGTTGCAGTTTTGATGGTGTTATGCTATATTGTAATGGTAACCGAAAATGAATGATTAAATTATCATATTTCTATAGTATAGTTTTGCTTTGACACCAGAATATGGAAAATGACATCACTTTGACATCTTTTTTGATGTGATAGATGCAGTTGTAGGCGGCTATATGCATTATTGAAGAGTTGACAATATAATATGCAGATAATTGACTACAGAGGAATTATTTACGCTATGCTTGTATAATTAGGAAGGCTGGTTCTGGTCTTCCCGACAATGAAGTCATTAGACAAATAAAATGCCGAAAACAGGACGTTTTCAAGCGATTTAATAGGCTTGAATTTGTATTTTACGACTAAGTTACGACAAATGATGAGCCATGATATAGTAAAAAAATATTTCTGAACTTGAAAAACAGGTTGCTAAATTCAGAGAAACTGTATATACTAAGGATAGAAGTAAATGTTTGCCGCTTGCTGATGGTGCGGGGTATAAATAATTCAGTTCGTAAATGAAGCCACTTGCTATACAGGTGGGATAAAAATAGTATAGTTCGTAAATGTTCCCCATCAGGTAACTGGTGGGGAATTTTATCACATAGGAAAGGTTATTTATGGAGATACAGCAGGGATATTCTTATCATATCAAGGACGAATTTTTTGATTTGGTTCAGGATAAATATTTGATGAGTAATAAGGAACGGGGAAACTATCGTCCTCATTATTATGCGATTCAGGATAGAAAGAATCCTAAATTGTATTGGATGATACCAATAAGTTCACAAGCCGAGAAGTATAAAGGTATTATTGAAAAGAAAAAGAAGAGATATGGTAAATGCAATACGATTGTGATTGGTTTATTTGCAGGAAAAGAAAATGCTTTTTTGATACAAAATGCATTTCCTGTTATTGAAAAATATTTTGACCATATTCATACGATTCAGGAACAGCCTGTAACAATACATAAAAAGCTGGATAAGGTACTTGTGGAAAATCTGAATGAAGTATTGGCTATGTATAATCGGGGAATAAAATTGACTTTTACGGATATTAAAGCAATTAGAAATATTATGGAAGAAGAACTTGGAAAATAAAGAGGACATCATTGCTTATGTGAATGTAAGTAATGGTGTCCTTTTTGGTTTCTAGTCATTGGATTTTTTATCAATACTATTCAAATGTTCCTTCAATACCATATTTATATACTGACTGAATGACCTATCATCACTCTCTGCCAGTTGTTTTATTCGTTCAATGACGTCTTCATCAAGGGTAATACTCACTTTATTTTTCAATGGTTTCATTCAATCACCTACCTCTCTGATAATATATCATCAAGTCATACTTAATATTGAAAAGTAGGATAAAGTATGATAAAGTAGTATTGCGAAATATACTGTAATATTTAATGGTAAAGCGTCAAGATATGAGGTATAATGTAACTACCAAATGTGAAGAAGGAGCTTCCTGTATAATAAAAAATGTGGATGTTGAAAATTGAAAATACCTCAGAGTACAATAAGACTACTGACTTGGCGGTTAGTAAAAATCTTATTGAACAGAGAGGTATCTACAATGAAGTCTAACACACAGAATGCAAAAATTGAAGCTATTACAGAAAAAACTTTAGTACTCGGAATTGATGTCGGAAGCGAAACGCACTATGCCAGAGCTTTTGATTACAGAGGAATCGAGTATTCGAAGAAACCATTTAAGTTTAGTAACACAGAGGCTGGATTTGTGACATTTAAGGAATGGATCTTGGACCTCAAAGAAAAACATGAGAAGGATAAGGTGGTTCCGGGCATGGAACCAACCGGTCACTACTGGTTTAATCTGGGGAAATTTCTTCAGGATAATGAGATGAAACCGGTTCTTGTGAATCCCCATCATGTCAAGAAATCGAAAGAACTCGACGACAATAATCCAACTAAAAATGATCGTAAGGATCCAAAAGTCATTGCAGGGTTAGTTAGAGAGGGACGCTACATGATCCCGTACCTGCCGGATGGTGTTTATGCTGATCTCAGAACAGCATCAAACATAAGATTCCAGTTACAGGCGGAACTTACAAGAATCCAAAACAGGATCAGTCGTTGGTTCAATATATATTTTCCTGAATATAAGACGGTATACGGGAAGCCGGATGCCAAAAGCGGAATGCTGATCCTTAAGCAGGCGCCACTCCCGGAAGATATCCTGACGTTGGGTATTGAAGGGGTGAACCAGATCTGGCGGGATGCAAAGATGAGGGCAGTTGGAAAGGCGAGGGCGAAGACCCTGATCGAAGCTGCAGAGCACAGCGTTGGAAGCAAAGAAGGGGCAGTATCTGCAAGAATGGAGATCCGAATGCTTCTGGAAGATTATGAATCCAGAAATATACGTCTTCAGGAAGTTATGACTCTGATCGCAGAGTTGGTAAATCAGATCCCGATGGCTGAAAAGTTGTTGGAGATCAAAGGAGTGGGAATCAAGACGGTGTCTGGTTTCCTTGCAGAGGTAGGTGATATCAGCCGCTTCAACAATCCAAAGGAACTGCAGAAGCTCGCAGGACTGGCGTTGGTTGAGAATAGTTCTGGAAAGCACAATGGAAGGACAACAATAAGCAGACGAGGTCGAAAGAGGCTCAGATATCTGCTCTTTGAGGTTGCAATGTCGCTTGTGGCGAAGAACCCGGAGTTCAGGGAACTCCATACTTATTACACAACCAGAAGACTGAATCCATTGAAGAAAATGCAGTCACTTATGGCGGTTGCAGCCAAGCTGATACGTGTCTTTTATGTCATGCTGACCAAAGGAGTGGATTATGATCCGAAAAAGATGGTTGGTGACATCAAGAGACCGGCAGTTTATCTACAGGCTGCATAAGAAAGACAAGTAACTATAGTGGAGGCTGTCGTGTGGGCAGTCACTGAATCAAATAGAATGTAACAGATAACGTCCACTGGTCACAGTGCTGTAACAGGAAGCGAGTCAGTAATCATAAAAACAAAGAATGAGCCAGTAGTCGGCAGGAATATTATCCATGGGGCATGACCTCGCAAAGGAGCATAGCTGACACCCTGGTTATGGGCAGGCAGGACGAAGGAAGTTAGGACCTCTGGAGACGGAGATGATCCTGGTGGATATAGGAGGTTAGCTGCCATAGAGGGAAGGGTATACACAAGGCCAGTAAAACGGAAAAAATGACGTTTTATTTCGTATACCTTAAAACCGCTATTTCAGTACCCGATACATCGAAATGCTCATAGCTATGGTTTATTCGCTGAGATAAAAAGGTTGAGA
>NZ_QULH01000022.1:0-33427 GCF_003481635.1 Clostridium sp. OM05-6BH
AGAAAAGGATAGCATGTATGAACTGTCCGCAAAAAATGACCGACTGATATGGAATGGTGGCAGGGATAGAGAAGAGGAACTTCTTGCTAACTGCTATTTTAATTCTATGAATCTGGCAATGGATAATGGAATTAGGTCTATTGCATTTCCTTCCATATCAACGGGAGTATATAGTTTTCCGGTTGAGTTAGCGGCAAAGATTGCAGTACATACAGTAAACAGATTTTTGCAGGACAATCCGGATAGCTTTGATCTGGTGGAATGGGTGCTATTTGATACTCATACTGAATCAGTGTACGAAGCTGAGGTTGATAAGTTATACGACAAATAAAATGACGAAAGGGAGCTTTTATGTACGCTGAAAAAACAGATTATGATGATATTGAAATGTCGAGCAGATTACGGAATATCCTAAGAAGAAATGGATTTGAGTCATTGGAAGGATTGAGAGAATATCCAAAGGAGCATTTTATAAAGTTTCGCAATATGGGGCAGGCAACATTGCAGGAATTATATCAGATTTGTGAAGAGCAAGGCATAAAGCTTCGTAGTGTAGAAGATCTGAATGATAGGGAACATGGAGTCATATTTGATGACTTTCTATGTTTGGATGCGTTTGGAATGGGGATAAAAAGCAAGGATGATTTGAAAAGATATAGTCTTGAGAAACTTGAAAAGATGTGTCCTAAGGATAAGAGACTATTTGTTAGATTTAAAAAGTTGAAAGCAATTTATGGTTAATTTGCGAAAGGAGAACTATGGAAAAAAGATACTATATTGATGGTAAATGTGTTTTAAGTTATGATGACGATGTATTTTCCACTGATGATGATTATACAAATATTAAAGAATTGTTTATTTATCCAGCGGTTGATAAAGTGTATGTAAAATATTATGAGAAGCAATTGGTTCAGCAAGTCCTTGAGAAAACACTTAAAAAGAACGATTCGATATTTAATACATACTGTGCTATAAAAGAATTAATAAAAGACGAACCAATAAGTGTAGATTATGTTCAATCTGAGGAGGATACATTATTAAAAAATCTTATGAGGAAAAATTTGAATAGTGATGAATATGTTGAATTTGAAAAGTTGCTTGATGAAGCTGGTATTAATGCATGGCGCGAACAAGTTGATTTTTTGGGACGAGGAGATGGTATGATAGAACATATTTGGTGTGAATATGGAATAGATAAAAGAAGATTTTCAGTTTAAGAAAGATAGCGGAGCGAGCTGAATATTGAGCTCACTCGCTCCACGTTATTCCTCTACATGAAATACATCTTCCACCAGCATATTAAAGTACTTAGATACTCGTAGCATAAATTCGGCAGATGGGGCGCCGTCCCCACGTTCTACCCTGCTGACAGTTTTGGTGCTGAATCCGATAGCAGCGGCAAGGTCATTCTGGTAAATGCCACGCTGTTCACGGATTTCTCTGATATTATTTGTGACCACCATAAAAAATCCCTTCTTTCAGTTCTATAGATATTTTCTTATTGTCAATTATGCAAAAAAATGTGTCCAATAAAAAGGACTTGCGTTTTTATCGGCAATGATCGGTAAGAGCAGAAGCATCAGATTTTCCAAGAACTTTTCCAAATATGTCTAAGCGGTCATTTTCTCCAACCTTGATAGGTGCATACTTTTCGTTGAGTGAGATAAGGAAAATTCCGTCTTTGTCGTCCTTTAACTTCTTGATATAGGCTTCTCCGTTCAGAGCGAAGATGCCGATTTCTCCATTAGCAACAGATTCCTGTTGCAATACCCATGCAATCTGACCATCGTGGAATTCAGGTTCCATACTGTCACCACTAATGCGTACACCGAAAGTTGTATCTTCCGGCAGAATAGATTCATCTATGCGTACAGTCTCTTTAGGTCCGTCTACGAGAAAGTTACCGGTTCCGGCTGATACTGCATTTTCAAAAATATCAATGCTTCTGAATGGAATTATCTTAGCAGTTTGCTTTTCATACATTCCGGATGCGTGGAGCAGATTGATATAATCCATAGCCTTTTCCCTGCCTTCATCAGTAAGTGATGAAAAAGGATCAGCAGGATTTACTCCAAAATATGCTTCATACATATTAGTGATACCAAGGATTCTACACACTTTGTAAAATATGGTAACGCTTGGTTCAGCAAGATTTCTCTCCCAGTTGGATATGGCTTTATAGGAAATCTTGATGCCTTCTTTTGCCAGTTCATCAGCGAGATCCTGCTGGAGCAAGCCTTTCTTTTTTCTATATGTTGAAATGATTTCTCCGATTGAGTACATACATACGCCTCTTTTCTTTCCAATTAGTTGATTTCTAATGTCTCTTTTCACTCCATAGTATATAGCAATAGTACCAATTATTCAAGTTAAAAATCCAATATAATGAGAAAACAGACACATGTGTCCGTTGACAGTCGATTATTCTTGGGGTTATACTATGCCCTGTAAGGAACATTACTCATATACTTGGACTAAAGGTTATGGTAGTGATAGATTAAATGCAGGAGGTTATGCAGATGGGAGACAGGGTAATACTTCATTCAGATATCAACTGTTGTTATGCTTCGATTGAGCATCTGCATCATCCGGAGCTTGCAGGAAAGCCACTGGCAGTAGGCGGTGACCCGGAGGCAAGACATGGGATTGTCTTAACTGCTGACTATATTGCCAAGAAGTACGGTGTGAAAACAGGAATGGCGCTCTGGCAGGCAAAGCAGGTCTGTCCGGACATAACATTTGTTTCACCAAGAATGGACTTATATCTTCGGTTCTCAAGGATGGCGCATGAGATATATGCAGAATATACGGACAAGCAGGAGCCATATGGAATTGATGAGTGCTGGCTTGATGTGACAGGGAGCAGCTCCCTTAAAGGGGATGGATTGCTCATTGCACAGGAAATCAGCAAGAGAATGAAGTCAGAGCTTGGCATCACAGTGAGTGTTGGTGTTTCTTTCAATAAGATATTTGCAAAGCTTGGTTCAGATTATAAGAAGCCGGATGCAATCACAACTATGTATAAGAGTGAGTTTAAGCAGAAGGCATGGGCACTTCCGGTAAGTGATCTGCTATATGTCGGAAGGAGCACGAATCAGAAGCTTGCAAAATTCGGTATCAGAACCATAGGTGATCTTGCAAGGGCAGATGAAGGGATGCTTAACAGCCACCTTGGAAAGATGGGCAGCATCTTATGGTCATTTGCTAATGGCTATGATGAATCACCTGTCAAACTGGAGAATACCCACGCTCCAATCAAATCGGTGGGAAACAGCACAACGACACCAAAGGATTTAGTATGCGATGAGGATGTAAAGATTGTTCTTTATATTCTGGCTGAGAGTGTTGCAGCAAGACTTCGTGAGAATGGATTCCGGTGCAGAGTGGTTGAGATAAGTGTCGGGGATAATGAGCTATTCTCTTTTACCCGTCAGAAAAAGATTGACCACGCAACGAATATCACCGGAGAGATAGCTGCATACGCTTATCAGATATTTAAGGAAAACTATAACTGGAGCAAACCAATACGCAGTATTGGTGTCCGAGGTGCAGACTTAGTAACAGATAATTATTGGGAACAGATTGATTTGTTCTCAAGTGTGGAGAAGCGTGAAAAGCAGATGAAGATGGATTCAGCGGTTGATGAGATACGCAGAAGATTTGGATTTTACAGTATCCAGAGGGGACTCATGTACCGGGAC
The DNA here is from genome assembly GCF_003481635.1 of Clostridium sp. OM05-6BH. Taxonomy (NCBI): domain Bacteria; kingdom Bacillati; phylum Bacillota; class Clostridia; order Eubacteriales; family Clostridiaceae; genus Clostridium; species Clostridium sp. OM05-6BH. Next base: position 3,702 of record NZ_QULH01000022.1, read on the forward strand.
AGGATTCTGTCGGCAGTCAATGCAAAAGAAGAACACACAGTACATCCACATGGGTACTTCTCAGGTTAGCAACGAGAAGTGCCAGATAATCAAGGCGCAGATGTGTTGTGCTTGTACATAAACATATGGGACTTGGTTATCTGATACGGCGACTGCCGTGAGCGAAATGAAGCGAAGCGGAATTGAGCTGCACTACGAGTAGCGATAGAGTTAAAGAAGAGGGAGGCGGAACATGAGCGAAGCAGAAAGAATTGATCTGGTAGACAGAGCACCATTGACGGAGAAGCAGCAGAATGTGTATGAAAGCATTATGCAATATCAGAGAGTTAATGGTTATGCTCCTACTATCAGGGAGATATGCAAGATGGTAGGGGTGGCATCGACTTCAAGTGTTTATGCACATCTGAAAATATTAGAAGAAAAAGGCTATATAGCAAGGAAGATGGATGCTTCCAGAGCAATAGCAATCTTGTAAGGAAGACTAACTATTAAAAGTCAAGCCTTAAAATGATATTTTTTGAATAAAATACAGAAATGTATTTTAGATATATTTTGAACTCAGTTAGAGTTCCATGAACCTTGAAAACTGCATGACAAAAAGAGCATCGTGACAGGTGCTCAAAAAGGAGTATCGAATTAAAATTGATTAAGCTACTTTGATGTATTGTTGCTTTGTTTTTTCAAGATGATAAATCACTCGAACCAGCTTTTTTACAGCATGTGATATGGCAACGTTATAGTGCTTGCCTTCAGCTCGTTTCTTGGCAAGATACCCTGCAAATGTTGGATCCCAGTGGCAGACATACTTGGCGGCATTGTACAAAGCGTATCGCAGGTATCTGGAACCACGTTTTTCCATATGTGCGTAAGCACCATCCAGTTGTCCGGATTGATATGTTGATGGTGAGAATCCAGCATAAGCTAAGATTTTATCAGGAGAATCAAAACGACTGAAGTCACCAATCTCGGCAATGATCATAGCACCCATGCGATAATTAATTCCAGGAATACTAAGAATCGGTGAGTTGATTTCATCCATGATGACTTTGATTTCATTTTCGATTTCATCAATCTCGGAATCAAGTTCCTGAATCAACTTGATGGTGTGTTTTAGTTCAAGTGATTTAGCTGGCATATTTGAGCCAATAGAAGCCCTTGCAGCTTCTCTGAAAGTAATGGCAGTATCTTTACTATATCGACCTTTTGAAGCTTCCGAAAGAAGATTTGTAAGTCTGGTAAGATGTGCGCTGGCTACGTGCTTAGCACCGGGAAATTCAGAAAGCATTGAATAAACAGATGCCATATGAAGTGTTGGCACAAGCTTTTCTAATTCAGGGAATAAGATACAGACAAGTCTTGAGACGGAAGACTTTAGCTTGGCACGTTCTTTTACTTTATCAAAACGATAACGAGTTAATGACTTTAGCTCTTCGTTATGGTAAGATATGTCTGAGTAGGACTTTAAGTTCACATCAGACATGAGCATGGAAGCAATCGTGCGGGCATCTACTTTATCCGTTTTCGTCTGTCTAAGGCTTAGACTTTTTCTGTACAGATTGGTATGTAACGGATTGATAACATAGGCGGCCAAACCTTTATCAATGAGATATCCGAGAAGATTGTAACTATAGTGTCCAGTGGCTTCCAGTCCTACTTTTACTTTTGTTGCATCTTCCGTAACAGATTCAATTTTTTGATAAAGTTCATTGAAACCATCTAGGTTGTTAGTAATGGTAAATGGTTTAAACAACACTTCTCCATCAGAGTTGGTGATAAAGCAATCATGCTTATCCTTAGCGACATCAATTCCTACATAAATCATAATAATCTCCTTTGAAATGTATTAATGCTGTTTTAGAACCACAGGGTGCTCCTTGCGATTGTATCCTCGTTCTAAATAAACCGTCATGCGGTATCTAACTGATTAACAAATGAACAAAGAGACTGTGGTTGGAGCCTTCCTAAAACCATCAAGTGGTAGGTGATTGAAACCAATCCACAGCATCTTATATATCATAGTCGAACCTGCAGAAGAGGTAAAGAATAGACTATGACCTTAATAGTTATGAAGACCTTGGAGAGGGTCTATAAAAACTACTACTTTATAATACGAGGTGATTACATTGAGCAATAAGGTATATGTTGATGTACTTGCAGAATTTTCAAAGGACGGACTGCTCATTCCCAAAGAGATAACGTGGGAAGATGGCAGAAAGTATGAGATTACACGAGTAAAAGACAAGCGCAGAGCAGCCAGTACAAGGGCTGGCGGCGTTGGAGAGCGTTATACCTGTGTGGTAGATGGAAAGGAAATATTCCTTTTCTATGAAGATAACAATATGTGGTTTATGGAAAGAGCCGGAGCCTGATGTGATTGTGTGCTGACAGCACAATTCATATCAGTTGGCTTTAGATCAGCAAAGCCGGGGAATGTGCAGACATTCATCGGAACTCCCGGCAAAAGGCTTGCAAAGGTGATTTCCCTTTCCTTTACGAGTACAGAATTGTAGATTGATGATTTTGTATGAATAAGGAGCGAACTGAATTGAACAAAGGAAATGTTATAGAAATTAGATGTAAAAAATGCAACAAGTTAATGATGGAATACTTTGTATGCGGTGATGATTTCGCTGTGGCACTTCAGAATATTGGAATTAAGTGTGACAGATGCAAGCGAGTGATGATACTTAAGAAGTATTCCGAGGGAATGATGAAGGAACATTCTGAGAATGGGACTTTCAGAATATAATGATTGAAAATTAAATTACAGCCCACCTGATAAGGGCACATCGAAAGATGGAAGCACCAGAGACGCAGGGGAAACGAACAGTATTTATGATACTGGTTTCCTCGTGCGTCTTTTTTGTGATGTAAAGGGTAATCCGACTTGTTCGTTTCCAAGGGCGGCAAGGAGGATTTATGAGCAGTAAAGCACAGACAAGAGAAAAGGATTATGAGAGAGGAATACGAATTGCTGACAGGAGAAAGGCGATAGGATTATCACAGGATGAGTTAGCTCATAGAGTAGGTATAGGCAGACAAGCATTATCTGCGATTGAAAATGGTGGAGATTTTAAGACACAGACATTAGATAATCTGGCAATCGTACTTGGTGTATCTGTTGATTTCATAATGTATGGAAAGAATGAAGAAAATTCAGAACTATTATCTGAGGCAATGGATGTTCTTTCAGATATGGATGAATTGCAGATAAGACAGTGTCTTGCAATGATGAAAGCAATGAAAAGCGTGTCAGTTGAAAAGTGATTGTCGTGTTTACACGACATAATTGTCGCCTGTACACGGTCGGCAATTAAGGTGTGGCAGATTACAATATACTTGTGCTTGAGATACAGCACAGAGTTTGAAAGCGGCGTGCACAATGCTTTCTTTAATATTTCAATTAAGGAAGGTAATAGCCATGAAAAAGTATAACGGAAAAGAACTTTACAAAGGACTTTTGTTTATAAAGTCAATGATGAGTATGAATAATGTGAACCGACAGAAAGAACTTGATCAGACATATGCTTTAAGTGTGGGAATTGAGTGTGATCAGACTGTTGTAGATGATGGAGCATCTACATCGGTTGACAGACCTCAGATGCGACAGCTGATGGAAATTCTTGAGATTTCAGATTACAAGGTACTTGTCGTAGAAGATATTTATGAGATTACAAGAAATCCGGAAGATTTAAAGTCAATGATGGATCGCATAAATGATTTGGGTGTGACAATATTTGACCTTGGTACTATGAGTGCGAGGTACAACAATTATGCGATTGAGTGTTAGGAATTCAGGCAGGTATTCCTACATTGTATTTGCTTCTGAAACAGTGGTATTTGATGACTATGGGAAGCCAGTCATCAAATGCCCAACAGAGGCTGAGGCAGTGGAATACATCATGAATCGGTTAGAGAGTGAGGTTATTCAGGATGATATATGATATTTATGCAGTTGGTAATACTTTGAGAAGTATTAGAAATAAATATGGATATACACAGAATGATATGGCGGAGAGCCTTGATGTAAGTTATATTCATTATTCGCAAATTGAGCAGGGAAGACATCGGATGAGTCTGGAACTTATGCTGAAGATTGTAACAAAGTATGGAGTAGATCCTAATACATTGTTTGGAATTGAAAGCAGGGAAAAACATGAGAATAAAGATTTGTCTGTATTGGAAGATAAATTGCAGATGCTTAAACCAAATGATAGAGAATATGCAATGTCTACATGTTTGATTTTTATTGAAGGCTTAGAGGCAAGAAAGGAAGTGGTTTGAAATGAGAAGAGCAGGAAGAAAGAAAAAGCCACTGACCATACAGCCGATAAAGTGTGTTGTGATGTTGTCTTCTGATGAGGAGAATGACTGTATTGCAGCAGAGAAAAAGGAAAATAAGCAGTTGAAACGAATCATGGAATTTGCTGACAATAACAATCTTATTCCTATGAAAGTATTCCGAAGAGGAATTTTTGGACGACGATTAAGGGATGAAGTGTTTTATAAGGCAATAAGATATATGAGAGCAGGAAAGGCAGATGCGCTTATCGTAACAAATCTCGATGCTATTTCAGACGGAATAGCAGATTCTTATTTAAAAATAGGAGCAGTAAGGGAAGCTGGGTATAGATTATTCAGTGTAGATGAGAAGGAACCCAAGGTTGACTTGTATATTCCACCAAAGAGAGGTGATCTGCAGTGAAGATAAAGAGAAATATGATTGTGTGGGCTGAATTAAAAAGTGGACTCAGGCATATACAAGCTGGAAGGAGACCATGTATTGTAATAAGCTGCGACAAAGCAAACGGAAAATCACCTGTATACACAGTTGTTCCGGGGACAACTAAGTTGAAAAAGGATTATATTCCAGTACATTTCAATATTGAGCCTTCAGAAATTAGAGGATTTTTAAGACATACAACAATGTTTTTACCGGAGCAGCTTGTCACAATAAATGAGGAACAGATAATACAGACTGCCGGGATGATTGTCAGCACAGATGCAATAAAAAAGGTTGATGCGATGTTAGTCAGACAGCTGCAGATTGGAGAATATGATGGATGATGAAAATGAATTAGAGAATCAGAGTATAGATATTCCTATATGGAAGCGATATTTGCTTTCTGTAACTGAAGCGGCACAGTTTTATCACATTGGTGAAAAGAGACTTAGACAAATTGTAGATATCCATCCAAATGGGGAGTTTTATCTGTTAGTAGGAAACAAAGTTTTGTTTAAGAAAGAGAAATTTGAGCAATTTCTGGCAGAGTCAACTGCAATTTAATATGTAAAGTAGTAGAAAAGGGGGCACAAATGTGGTACAATAACCATGCTAGGGCTCTCTTTTTTGAAAGGAGACAAAGCTATGAGTGAGAAAAGACGAGATAATCGCAATAGAATTCTTCACGAAGGAGAGTACCAGAGAGCAGATGGACGTTATCGTTTTAGATATGTAGATATTCATGGAAATGAAGGGAATTTATATAGTTGGCGTTTGGACCATAATGATCCTATACCTAAAGGAAAGAAAATGGAGCTTTCTTTAAGAGAAAAGGAAAAACAGCTGGAACAGGATATGTTTAACGGACTTGTTCCAGGAGGTGGAGGACTTACAGTTCTTGAATTAGTGGAGAAATATGTAAGTCTTAAAATAGGGGTCAGACAGAGTACTTATGCTGGTTATAAGACGGTAATTAATCTGCTGAAAAAAGATGATTTTGGCAAAAAAAGAATCGACAAAGTGAAATTATCGGATGCGAAAGCCTGGTTGATCAAGCTTCAGAGGGTAGATGGAAAAGGTTATAGTTCAATTCATACTATCCGGGGAGTATTAAGACCGGCATTTCAGATGGCGGAAGAAGATGACTTGATTCGCAAAAATCCATTTGGCTTTGAACTGGTCAATGTTATTGTGAATGATAGTGTGAGAAGAGAAGCTGTCACAAGAAAGCAGGAGCGGGAATTTCTAAGATTCATAAAAGAAGATGCGCATTTTTGCAAGTACTATGATGCAATATTTATTCTCTTTAACACAGGACTTCGTATATCAGAGTTCTGTGGGCTTACAAAATCAGATTTGGATTTTAAAAACAAAAGAATACGGGTAAATCATCAATTACAGAGAACAAGTCAGATGCAGTATATCATTGAAAAGCCTAAGACAGAAAGTGGCGAGAGATATGTTCCAATGTCTGATGAGGTGGTGGCTTGTTTCAAGAGAATACTTAAGGACAGGGTCAATCCCAAAGTTGAACCGATGGTTGATGGAATGACAGGATTTTTATTCCTTGATAAGAATGATATGCCTATGGTGGCATTACATTGGGAAAAGTATTTCCAACATATTCGGGAAAAGTACAATAGCATATATAAGGTTCAGATGCCGCCGATTACACCACATGTGTGTCGCCATACATTTTGTTCTAATATGGCTAAGTCGGGAATGAATCCGAAGATGCTTCAGTATATTATGGGACACTCGGATATCAGTGTTACGATGAATACCTATACTCATGTTAAATTTCAGGATGCACAGGAAGATTTTCAAAAAGCAATTAATTCATAATGACCTGATGAAAATGAGAGAAAAATGGCTGAATGCCAGTATTTATCTTAATCCCCAATTTCTTACCTGTCGATTCCCAATGGCAGATTTGCCTTTGGTACAGACTTGAAATTTACCAAAGTTTTTACCAAAATTGATGACAAAAATATGCAAAGATATGCCAAAATATGCCAGAATAAGTGAAAAATGAAGAAAGGTAAAAAGGCTTGAAAAGCCCGAAAATACTGGAAATATGAGAAAAATCAAGATTTTATTTGTTTGCCACGGCAACATCTGCCGCAGCACAATGGCGCAGTTCGTCCTACAGGACCTTGTAAACCGTGCCGGATACATAGACAATTTTTACATTGATTCCATGGCGACAAGCACAGAGGAGATTGGCAATGGGCCGCACCACGGAACGGTCGCAAAGTTACGACAGGTTGGAGTCCCTGTTTTGGAACATTATGCCAAGCAGGTACGAAAAAGTGATTACTGCAACTTTGATTATATCATCGGAATGGATCAATGGAACTACCGCAATATGATGCGGATTTTTGGGAAGGATCCGGAGCAGAAGGTGTCCCTTTTGTTGGACTTCACAGATCGTCCCGGTGAGATTGCGGACCCATGGTATACGGGTAATTTTGATGAAACGTATCGAGATGTGTTGGATGGGTGTGAAGGATTTTTGGCATATTTGCGGAAGCAGGGAAAGTTATAAGACAGGGAAAGTTATGAGACAGGGAAAGTTATAAGATGGGAAGTATAGAAAAGAGGTAACGATGTTTGAATTTATACATGGACTTGGCAAAAATAAGGAGTTAGAGACGATCGTGCAGGAGATTGACTCGAATATTGCCAATAATTACAAGGATGCAGCGCAGGAGGCGTTTGTTCTTTTGGAACAGAAGTTTCAAGAGTTGTCGGACAAGGGACGATTAAAGGATAAACAGGTTACAGAGTATCAACACAAAATCGCCGCCTATCAAGAAACTTTGCGCGGATTTTCGCACAAAGACCAGAAACCATATTGGCATTCCTAAAAATGATTTCTGGTCCTGGCATATTTTTTTGGGTAGCGTGTTCCGATTTTAGGAAAACAAATTAGAAATTGTTGGGAAATTTTTTCATGAATTTGCCGGAATTTTCATAAAAATAGCATTCTTCTTGCTTTTTGAAAATTCTTATGATACAATTGAAAATGCTTGCGTTTGATGAACAGAAATCGATGTTATAAGGGCGCAAGTTCTTTTTTTGTCAAAAAGATTCTAGTGTTAAAATCGTTCTATTTGGTCTGGATTTGCCTGACAGGCTTTTTTACGACTTTGACGCTTTGGTCTTAGAATTTAAGGAGGTTTATTTATTATGGAAGAGAACAATTCTTTCAAACCCTACGTAAGTGCAGATAAGGTATTGCCGGAATTTACGCCGTCATCGATCATTATCGGCGTGCTGCTGGCAATTGTCTTTGGAGCGGCCAATGCTTACTTAGGGCTTCGTGTAGGTATGACGGTTTCAGCGTCTATTCCTGCAGCAGTTATTGGCATGGGGGTGTATAAGCTGATCGGACGTTTTTCCACAAAGAAGGACGATACGATCTTGGAAAGCAACATGGTGCAGACGATCGGTTCTGCCGGTGAGTCTTTGGCAGCCGGTGCGATCTTTACGATGCCGGCATTGTTTTTGTGGGCAGCTGAAGGCAAGGCGCAGATGCCTGGTATTGTGGAGATTGCTTTAATTGCAATGATCGGTGGTCTGTTAGGCATTTGTTTCATGGTGCCATTGCGCAAGGCATTGATCGTAAAAGAGCATGGAACCCTTCCGTATCCGGAGGGAACAGCGTGTGCAGAGGTTTTGCTTGCCGGACAGGAAGGCGGCGCCAATGCAGCAGTCGTGTTTATTGGAATGGGTGTTTCTGCTTTGATCAAGTTTATCGTGGACGGTTTCAAGGTTGTTTCTAATGTCGCAACATTGACGATCAATAAGATTCACGGAGAGATCAGTACAGAGGTTTATCCGGCATTGATCAGTGTAGGTTACATTTGTGGCTTTAAGATTGCTTCTTATATGTTTGCGGGTGCCATTCTTGGCTGGCTGGTGTTGATCCCGGCGATCTATTTGTTTGGCGCACATACGGTACTGTACCCTGCAACAGTTTCTATCGCAGAAGTATGGAAAACAAGCGGAGCGTCTGGAATCTGGTCGAATTATATCCGTTATATCGGCGCAGGTGCCGTTGCAGCCGGTGGAATTATCAGCTTGATCAAATCATTGCCATTGATCTGTCGTACCTTCGCCGATGCGATGAAAGGTATCTTCAATAAAGAAAAAATCGGCAAAGAGGAGCGTACGAACCGTGATCTGAATATGGGTGTAGTACTTGGAATGCTTGCTATTTTGATCATTTTGATCGCAGCACTTCCGGTCATTCCGATTGGTGTTTTGGGTGCTGTCATCATTGTTATCTTTGGATTCTTTTTTGCTACGGTTTCCTCTCGTATGGTTGGATTGGTCGGCAGCAGTAACAACCCGGTATCCGGAATGGCGATCGCAACGTTGTTGATCACCAGCTTGATCCTTAAAGCAACGGGTAATACCGGTGCGTCAGGAATGATCGCAGCGATTGCAATCGGCTCTGTAATCTGTATCGTTGCAGCAATGGCTGGTGATATGTCACAGGATTTGAAAACAGGATATATTCTTGGTGCAACTCCGGTGAAGCAGCAGTACGGTGAGTTGATCGGTGCGGTTGTTTCAGCAGTAACGATCGGTTTTGTACTTTACTTGTTGAATAGTGCGTGGGGATTTGGTACGGCTGAGCTTGCTGCACCACAGGCAACTTTGATGAAGATGATCGTTGAAGGTGTTATGGGCGGAAATCTTCCTTGGGCACTTGTATTTATCGGTGTGTTTATTGCAATTATGATCGAGTTATTATCTATCCCGGTTCTGCCGTTTGCCATTGGTTTGTATTTGCCGATCGAACTTTCTGCCTGCATTATGGTAGGTGGCGTACTTCGTCTGATCTTAGAGAAGGTTTATGACGGCAAAGCGAACAAAGACAAAGTTATCAATAACGGTGTACTTTGCTGCTCCGGTATGATCGCGGGTGAAGGACTGGTTGGTATTTTGCTTGCTGTTCTTGCTGTAGTAACGATTAAGGGCAAGACGGTTGCAAGCTTAGTGGATCTTTCTGGTGTCCTTAATTTGGGACAAGCAGGTGGCCTCGCAGTCATGGCGGTGATCATTTTGGTTGTCCTGAAGTTTACTATCTGGAGTAAAGAAGCAAAGGTAGAAAAATAGTGAAGAAAGACAATAATTTGTTGGATTATGTTCCGCGTATTCCGGAAAAACTGAACTGGACGGAAGACGATGAGCATCGGGTGACGGTGGATGTCGAGAACAAGGGTGTGTTTAACCGCATTGCCCAGAAATGTTTTGGGCGTCCGGCAGTCAGCCACATTGCCTTGGAACAGTTCGGGAGTTTCATTTGGAAACAAATAGATGGTGTGCATACGATTTATGATATTGCTCTGTTAGTGAAGGAGGAGTTCGGCGAGGATGCCGAGCCGTTATATGACAGATTGCTGGCGTATTTCCGTACACTGCAGGGGCATGGATTTGTGACATTGACACCATCAGACAAAGATACGAAAAGGGAAGCATCGAAATAGATGCTTCCCTTTTCGTTCCTTAATAGGAAACTGCTGTTGTGTAGCGTGACAAAAGCAAAGCGCTGGCTTTGCGTTTGTTCTTGAAAGAGACCACAAAATATTGTAAAATATAAGTTCAAAGAAATATTTGCGTCGGCGCATGGGACGCAGAAGAATGCCGGGAAGAGGTCCGTGCAAGCAAATACTACAAAACACATGATTTCCAGCGCAGAAATGAGGAGATATGAAGGATATTAAGAATACGATTTTGCAGAAATTCAGGGAAGTATATGGCGAAGGAGAGGCACACGCATTTTTTGCACCGGGACGTGTAAATTTGATCGGTGAACATACAGATTATAACGGTGGCCATGTATTCCCGTGCGCATTGACGATAGGTACTTATGCTGTGGCTCGCAAGAGAAACGACAGAAAGTTACGCTTTTTCTCGATGAATTTTGAACATCTTGGTATCATTACTTCCAGTCTGGATGATCTGAAACCATGCAGGGAAGCCGGATGGACGAATTATCCGAAGGGAATCATTTGGGCGTTAGGACAGAGGGGCTATGAGATCAATGAGGGTATTGACCTTCTGTTGTTTGGTAATATCCCGAACGGTTCGGGATTGTCATCTTCTGCATCTGTAGAGGTGGTTACCGGCTATATTTTGAGCGAATTGTTTGGACTTGGTATTTCAAATCAGGATTTGGCGCTGATCGGCCAGTTTTCGGAGAATAAATTCAACGGTGTGAATTGTGGGATCATGGATCAGTTTGCGATCGCAATGGGCAAAAAGGATCATGCAATCTTTTTGGATACGGCAGATCTTTCTTATGAATATGCTCCGGTTCAACTGGACGGTGCGAAGATTGTGATCGCATGCAGTAATAAAAAGCGTGGCCTGGGCGATTCGAAGTACAATGAACGCCGTGAGGAGTGTGAGACGGCATTGGCAGAGATTCAAAAGGAGATGCCGATCCAGACGCTCGGCGATCTGACGGAGGAGCAGTTTGAACAGGTGAAGTCAGCGATCAAGGATGATGTCAGACGCAAGAGAGCAAAGCATGCTGTTTATGAGAATCAGCGTACGATCAAGGCAGTGAAAGCGTTGCAGGAAAATAACATTGAACTGTTCGGACAATTGATGAACGCTTCTCACGTATCTTTGCGTGATGATTATGAGGTAACAGGAAAAGAGTTAGATACGCTTGTGGAACAGGCTTGGAAAGTAGATGGTGTCATCGGTTCTCGTATGACCGGAGCAGGATTTGGCGGATGTACAGTGAGTATTGTGAAAGATGAGGCGGTTGATGCATTTATTGCACAGGTAGGCAAGGCATATAAGGATAAGATCGGATATGCGGCAGATTTTTATGTCGTTGAGATTGGATCCGGTCCATGTCATTTATAGGATGAGATTTTCGAAAAGAAACTCTGGTGCAGAAAGGGAGGGATACGAATGAGCGATATTGAGACAGTAAAGACAACGGGGCAGATGGGTTTAGATGAACAGGACTTAAGACGCTTACTTAATATGTCCGAATGTGCGATGTTTGTGGCAAAGCCGGGATCGCAGATTGAGCTTATGTATGCGAATGAACGCTTTTATTCATTAATGCAGTGCACAAGAGAAGAGTTTTCAGAAATATATCATGGAAGTGTTATGGAAATGATCCTTCCGGAAGACCGTCAAAAGATACGAAATTTGATCGCCAGACAGACGGCTGTGGGGGGCAAGATTCAGTTAGAACACCGTGCGCGGCGCAAAGACGGAGCAGTGATCTGGGTGTCTGTTTCAGCGCATCCGGCAGATATGAAAGGGCAGAGGGTCTATTTTGCCTCATGTTTGGACATCACACAGTCGAGACGCAATCTGTTAGAAGCGTATGAGGCAAAACGAGATGCAGAGCTGATCTCCAATAGTATTCCGGGTGGTGTGATCAAGCTGCGCATGACAGATTTTAAGCTGTTGTATGCAAATGATGGATTTTATCGACTGGCTGGATATTCCAAGGAAGAATATCAGATTAATTTTGGAGACTATTGTGACCGTGTGTTGTATCCTGCAGATGCGGAAATGGTCAAAAGACAGGTCAAGGCTTCTGTAGAAAATCGTGGTTTGGTCGGCTTTGAGTATCGGATCATCTCCAAAACAGGAGATGTCTGCTGGTCTTATGTCAATGGATGTCGTATTGATGATGATAACGGAGAACCGGTATATCTTTGCATCATTATGGATATTACAAAGCGCAAACAGTTGGAAAAGCAGTTTGAGGAAGTTGCTGAGCGTTCGGACATTATTGCAAAATTCATGCGTGAGACGACTTGGACCTATGATATTGCGACGCGTGTACTTAGTCGTGGCGGCAATTTAGATGAAACATATTCTAACGAGAGTATTTTAGAGGGGCAGTTTAACGAAAGTCAGTTAGGAGAATTTTTACACCCGGATGACGTGGAGCGTTTTCGTCAGGCGCTTAAGAGGCGTGAAGAGGAACTGGGCGGTCATCGCGGTGTTTATCGCATGAAGGACAACCATGGAGAATATCGTCATATGGAAGTGGCGAGTGTCTCGGTGGGAGATGGTGTGAGTGATAAGCCGGTGAAAGTATATGGGATCACTCGTGTGTTGGATAATGCACTGGCAGATTCTGCGGAAGCAGAGATCGCGGCAGCATCGAACAACACGAAACTCAGTACGAAATTAATGCGGATCGCTAAGTCTAGTCAGGCAAAGTTTGAAGATACTTTGACGGGAATGATTCCGTATGCAAAGTTTTTGGACAAGGCAAGAGAAATGTTGGCAGAACGAACGGATGACAAGCGCTATGCGTTGATGTGCGCTGATATTGATGAATTTCGCAAGTTTAGTCATCATTATGGCTTTTCCATTAGTAATGAAATCCTGTTGAAATTTTCCAGGGTGCTTCAAAAGTTTGTGGAGCGAGGTGGCCTGTGCGCCAGAGTAGACGGAGATTATTTCGTTGCTATTTTCCCTTACCAGGATCATAAGACCTTGCTAAAAAAATTGTCTCGAATGATGCACTATCAGGATGAGATTACGAATGGGGAGAACCAGATCGGGTTTGATACAACGAATGGCTTGTATCTGGTTGAGCCGACGGATAATGAGCTTGGTGATATGCTGGAGAAAGCGGATCTTGCACGAAGAAGTATCAAAGGGATCAAAGGTAACCATTATGCGATTTATACCGATGATCTTCAGCAAGAACGTTTCCGAGAGGAACGGATCATTCAGGAAATACTCGATGCTATGGAAAAGCAGACAGTTGAAATATGCTATTTGCCGCGTATTCAGGGAGATAAAGAGAACGTTGTAGGCTGTACAGCGGTTGCACGGATTCAGATGCAGGATGGACAGTATTTAGAAACGGATGGCATTTTGCATTATATCGAACGTGGAGGAAGGTTGGATAAATTTTCTTATTTCCTGTTGAATCAGGTGTGCTGTAGCTTCGGCGCCAGAAAGGCAAAGGGATTGAAAACGGTTCCGCTTGCTATTCAAATGACGGCAAGCCAGTTGTCGGCACGAAATGCTTTGTCCATGATCGAAAATATTGTGGAAGTGCAAAATAAAATGGATCCGTCGGACTTGATCATAGAAGTGCACGAACGTTATTTTGCGGATATGACCAGTGCGCTGCAGGTGGCATTGGAGCAGCTTTGCAAGAGAGGATATCAGATCGTGATCAGTCGATTTGCATCCCATCACACGGCATTGCATTCTCTGCGCACGATCCCGGTCAAAGGGATCAAGTTCCATGCAGAGTGTTTTACGGGTGGCAAGAATGGCGAGCGTGAGAAGACGATCCTTAAAAACATTGTTATCATGGCAAAAGAGCTTGGGATGACCGTTTATTGTGGTGGCATCCACACCAAGCTTCAAGAGGAATACGCACGCGAAATTGGCTGCGATATGTTGGAAGGTGAGATCTTCTATGGAGCAATGCGTAATAATGTGTTTGAAAAGTGCTTCCTACAGTAGTAGAAGACACCTGCCGGATGCAGTGGCAGATTAAAAAATGCCCTGCGAGTCTTGACACATCAGGGGAAATGACGGTATATTTTTGGGTGGGCTATATTGAAACGTACTTTTGAAATTCTTCGTTTAGAAGATTCTGAGAGCACATTGTACAGAAATGGAGGAAAGCAGAACAATGAAAGAGCAGTTACGTAAATTCGGAACATTGATCCTGATCTTGGCGTTATGTTTAACTTCGATAGGAACAACAAAGGTGCAGGCAGCGTCTAAACCATCCAGACCGAGTGTGTCTTTGGTGAAACGGTCTAAGACACAGGCAAAGATTAAGATAAAGAAGAGAGGCAAAGCAACCGGGTATCAGATTGCAGTCAAGACGTCCAAAAAGGCGAGATACCGTATTGTCATGCCGACAAAGAAGCGCACGGTTGTGCTTCGCAAGCTTAAAGCATCGAAAGTGTATTATGTGAAGGTGCGTGCATTCCGTACCAAAGGTTATCGCATCGTGCATGGTAAATTTTCAAAGCCGATCAAGATTGGCAAATACAAAAAGACGGTGAAAAAGCCAAAGCCAAAGGCAACAGCAACGCCGGAGCCGACAGTGACACCGGAAGCGACGCAGATACCGGAGCCGACAGTGACGCCGAGTGAAACACCTTCAGATGCGCCTGCACCGTCATCGACGCCGAGTGAAGCACCTTCAGATGCGTCTGCACCGTCAGCGACGGCAGCACAGTAGGACGGGCAGGACTATAGCAGCTTATTCAAGCAGGCTGTCACATTACACTTATCAACAATATACGCATACGAGCTGTGTGCAGAAATGAGGAAATATGTTAGACATTAAATTTTTAAGAGAAAATCCAGATGTGGTAAAGCAAAACATCAAAAACAAATTCCAGGATGACAAGCTTCCGTTGGTAGACGAGGTCATTGCATTAGATGCTGAGGCGCGCAAGACACAGCAGGAAGCAGATGAGCTTCGTGCCTCCCGCAAAAAGATTTCTAAGGAAATCGGCGCTTTGATGGGACAGGGCAAGAAGGAAGAGGCAGAGGCAAAGAAGCAGGAAGTAAACAAAAATGCAGCTCGTCTTGAGGAGCTTGCAGCAAAGGAGAAAGAACTCCAAGCAAAAGTTCGTGAGATCATGCTTGTCATTCCAAATATTATTGATCCAAGTGTTCCGATTGGTAAAGATGACAGCGAAAATGTTGAGATTAAACGCTATGGTGAGCCGGTAGTGCCGGATTATGAGATTCCGTATCATGCACAGATCATGGAGAGTTTTGATGGATTAGACATTGATGCTGCCGGTAAAGTGGCAGGAAATGGTTTCTATTATCTGATGGGTGACATTGCCAGACTGCATTCTGCTGTACTTGCCTATGCAAGAGATTTCATGATCGATCGTGGTTTCACTTACTGCATTCCGCCATACATGATCCGAAGCAATGTCGTGACCGGTGTTATGAGTTTTGCGGAAATGGATGCGATGATGTACAAGATCGAGGGCGAAGATCTGTTCCTGATCGGTACAAGTGAGCATTCTATGATCGGTAAATTTATTGATACGATCACCGATGAAAAGGATCTGCCAAAGACATTGACCAGTTATTCCCCATGCTTCCGTAAGGAAAAGGGTGCTCACGGCATCGAGGAGCGTGGCGTGTATCGAATCCATCAGTTCGAGAAACAGGAAATGATCGTAGTTTGTAAGCCGGAAGAAAGTCCGGTTTGGTTTGATAAGTTGTGGCAGAATACGGTAGATCTGTTCCGTACGCTGGATATTCCGGTCCGTACGCTGGAGTGCTGCTCCGGAGATCTTGCAGATCTGAAAGTAAAATCCATCGACGTTGAGGCTTGGTCTCCACGTCAGAAGAAGTATTTTGAGGTAGGAAGCTGCTCCAATTTGGGAGACGCACAGGCAAGACGTTTGCAGATCCGTGTCCGTAAGGAAGACGGCAGCAAATATTTTGCACATACGCTGAATAATACAGTGGTTGCACCACCTCGTATGTTGATCGCCTTTTTGGAGAACAATTTGCAGGAAGACGGAAGCGTACGTATTCCGGAAGCTCTGCGTCCGTATATGGGTGGCAAAGAAGCTCTGGAAGTAAAGAAGAAATAATGGCACGTGGGAGACTTGCGTGAAATAACAGTATAAAAAGACCCTCTTTTGGTAGAAGGCGGACTGTATATCCGAGCTTCTGATCAAAAGAGGGTCTTTTCGTAGAGAGCAGAATTAACTGATCACTTTTAACATATCATCAATATAGTGTGTATATTTTTCAAATTCTCCGGCATAGATCGTATGTAATAGATCATCGGTTGCGCGCATTGCATGTGCGATCGTGCCAACGCTCAAAATGCCCTGCTCCATTGCATCAGCAAATTCATCCATGTCCAGTACTTCAACTTGACCATCCGGATATACGACTACGTCAATGAGTAGATCGTTAAAGGTGTAGGTATTTTCTTTCTCATCATAATGCGTCTCTATAATGTCACAATACCAATATACCATTTGTCCGGCATTGTCAAAAACCTTGCTCACCTTAATCCCTTTATCTATAAAATAAGCGGAGACACCACGGGAAATATCGCGTCGTGGTTTCAAAACATTCCAACTGGTAATAATAAGGTTAGGCTCTAAGGCTAAGATCATATCATCTTTTAATTCGATGTTTTCGTCGGGGATAAAGCGACGTCGAAATAATCGTGGTCGGCTCATGAAGAAACTCCTTTCAGCGGCTTATTTTTATTTGATAGCAAAACGCTGGTTTTGCTCTTTTTCTTCTTGTGGAATAATTATAGTCTAGGGAAGTTGGCTTGTAAAGGACTTTCTAGCTTATCGAATTAAATTATTTGCGGGATGATCGGAGGGGAAAAGGAGTTAGCAGATCGCTTGATACTACACGAGATTTTTTGCGCTCTTTGGTGGACTTTTTCAGAAGAATAAATTATAATAGCATAATGAGAGGTTATTAAAAAATGAGTAAGAAAGAGAAGAAAATTTTGCGTAGTTTTATGATGATCACGCAGATCAGTATTACAATGCTCGTGCCGATCTTTATTAGCGGTTGGCTGGGCACTTGGCTGAATCGTCTGTTTGGTACACAGATCATATTTCCGTTCATGTTGTTGTTAGGAATCGGGGCTGCGTTCAAAAATGTATATATATTAACCAAGTCCTTTTATGAGGCTGACATGAAGAAAGAGCATGAGCAGCTTGATTACATGAAAGGACTCACCGAGAAGCGGGAGGAAGCAGCGGGAGAGCATGAAACAGGTAAAACAGGTACTAAAGGAATTGATGATTAGTTCTATTCTGTGGACAGCCATTGTTACGCTGCTTTTTGTAATTATCAGTCGAGGCAGAGTTTCGATGTTATTTGGAGGGCTGTTTGGTGGTGCGGCGGCATTAGTTCTTTTGTGGCATATGTTTCGCCACCTGGACATTGCGCTTGATATGGATCCGGCGCATGCATCCAGACATGCGCAGCTTGCATCGCTGCAGAGATTGGTGATCATGGCGGTTACGCTGGCGGTATGCATGATATTTTATGAATATGTACATCCGATTCCGGCGATACTGACGTTGTTTGGAGTCAAGGTCAGTGCATTATCGTATCCGAAAATGCACCCGCATTATGAAAAATTATTTAAAAAATAGATATGTATTGCAGATATTCTGTTGTTTTATTTTATAGGAGATTGCGGTTGTGCGGTGCAGTGTATCGTGAAACGTTGATTTTCGCTTTGTAATGAAATGGTAAACAAGAGATATTTGCCTGTATATATAATTTATTCTATAGAAAGGGAAGGTGAGAATGTGGGAAGTGGCGTCTTTTGTATGCCGTTTGATTCCTTTGCAAACAATGTGTTTTTGGCAAAGGGAAATGAGCAGCAGGTAGACTTTTTTATCCATGGATATACGAAATTCAAGTTTTTCGGTTCAGATGTGTATCTGACTACGACGCATATATCCATGATCATTGTAATTGCTGCACTGCTTATTTTTGCTGTTTTTGCAAATCGTGCGATTCGTAAGGCGACTCCGGATCAGGTGCCGGGACCGTTTCTAAATGTGGTCGAGCTGATCGTAGAATCGCTGGATGGTATGGTGGCGGGCTCCATGGGAGAGAGTAAGGCACCAAAGTTTCGTAACTATGTCAGCGCTTTGTTTTTATTTATTTTGGCGTGCAACTTGTCCGGTTTGCTAGGGCTTCGACCGCCGACAGCAGATTACGGTGTCACATTTCCGTTGGCGATCATTACTTGGGTGATGATTCAATACAACGGTTTTAAGTACCAGAAATTCGGTAAGATTAAGGGATTGTTTGAACCGATCTTTCTGTTCTTTCCAATGAACTTGATCAGTGAATTTTCTACACCGGTTTCTATGTCTCTCCGTTTGTTCGGTAATATTTTATCCGGAACGGTTATGACGGGATTGATCTACGGATTATTGCCAAAGGTTTTGACATTAATCTGGCCGGCTGCATTGCACATTTATTTGGATGTATTTTCCGGTGCGATTCAGACGTATGTATTTTGTATGTTGACAATGTGCTTTGTCTCGGATGCGATTGGGGATCAGGCATAAACAAAAAAGTGAAGAAGTGCGGATAAGCACTTTAGAAATGGAGGATTATTATGAATATTGATAACGATGGATTGGTTTTGATGGGTTCTGCTATTGGTGCAGGTCTTGCGGTTATTGCCGGTATCGGACCTGGTGTAGGACAGGGTATTGCTGCCGGTTACGGTGCTTCTGCAGTAGGACGTAATCCGGGTGCGAAAGGTGACGTTATGTCAACAATGCTTCTTGGACAGGCAGTAGCAGAGACAACAGGTTTGTATGGTCTGGTAGTTGCTTTGATCCTGTTATTCGCGAACCCACTTTACGCAAAGCTTCATTAATCAATGCAAGTGCCGGCAGCCGGTACTATTTTTCAATGGAAAAATGACCGGAAGATGGCGTAAGCATTTGGTGGAAGACTCTAGCGGAAAGGAGGCACTAACGTGAGCGGAGTAATTCAGGTTGCACTGAGCAGTGGACTGGGCGATTATATTTTTGGTTTAGATCCACAGTTATTAGTAGACTCAGCGATTACCATATTAGCAATGTTTTTTGTATTTTTGCTTCTGTCCTATCTGTTGTTTAATCCGGCGAGAAATCTGATGGAGAAGCGGCAGGAAGGCATTCGTGAGCAGATGGAAACGGCAGCGCGCGAGAAGCAGGATGCAATTCAATTCAAAGCAGAATATGATGAAAAAATAAAAAATGTGCAAAAAGAGACGGATGAGATCCTGAGCGAAGCGCGTAAAAAGGCACTCAAGAAAGAAAGTGTCATGTTAGAAGAAGCGAGGGAAGAAGCCGCACAGATCGTTGCCCGTGCAAATCGAGAAGTTGAACTGGAGAAGAGCAAGGTCAAGGATGAAATGAAACAGGAAATCATTAATGTCGCAACGGCAATGGCTGGTAAAATCGTTGCATCTTCTTTGGACGAAAGCAAACAGTCACAGTTGCTTGCAGACACTTTGGAAGAGATGGGTGATGAGACATGGCTAAGTTAGTATCAAAGACATACGGCGAAGCCTTGTTTGAGGTTGCCGTGGAAGAGGGAACGATTGATTCCACTCTGGAGGAAGTGCAGATCGTGCTTGATGTGATCGAAGCGAATGAGCAGTACATCAAGCTGCTGACACATCCAAAGCTTCCGGTTGAGCAGAAAGTCTCACTGGTAGAGCAGGTGTTTGCTGGCAAAGCATCCGATACGCTGACAGGATTCATGGTCACTATCGTTGAAAAAGGACGTTTTTCGGAAATCGAAAAGATTTTGACGTATTTCATTGATAAAGTTCGTGAATACAAAAAGATCGGCGTAGCATATGTGATATCGGCTGTCGAACTGTCTAAGGATGAGAAGCAGGAGATCGTGCAGAAATTATTGAACACGACATCTTATGTGGAGTTCATCATGAACTATTCTGTGGATGCATCCCTGATCGGTGGCGTGGTGATCCGTATCGGAGACAGAGTGGTAGACAGCAGTATCAGATCAAAGCTGAATCGAATGGCAAAAGAGTTGTCGCAGGTTCAGTTGACGAATTAGAATAAACAGAAAGAAGGTGCGAGTGTATCATGAATTTGAGACCTGAGGAAATCAGCTCAGTCATTAAAGAGCAGATTAAAAACTACAGTACCAAATTTGAAGTAGCAGATATAGGTACTGTAATACAGGTTGCCGACGGAATTGCCCGTATTCATGGCTTAGAGAAAGCGATGCAGGGTGAACTGTTGGAATTTCCTAATGAGATATATGGCATGGTATTGAACTTGGAAGAAGATAACGTAGGTGCGGTTCTTTTGGGTGACCATAAAAACATCAATGAAGGCGACACCGTAAAGACGACAGGTCATGTTGTTGAGGTGCCGGTTGGAGATGCCATGCTCGGACGTGTAGTGAATGCGCTGGGACAGCCGATTGATGGCAAAGGACCGATCAAAACCGATAAGTCCAGACAGATCGAGCGTGTGGCATCCGGTGTTATCGCACGTAAATCCGTAGACACACCGCTTCAGACAGGTATTAAGGCGATTGACTCCATGGTACCGATCGGAAGAGGACAGCGTGAGTTGATCATTGGTGACCGCCAGACCGGTAAAACCGCGATCGCGATCGACACGATCATTAATCAGAAAGGACAGGGCGTAAAATGTATTTACGTAGCGATCGGACAGAAAGCGTCAACGATTGCCAACCTTGTGAAAAAATTAGAAGAATATGGAGCGATGGATTATACCACGATCGTTGCAGCAACAGCGAGTGAGTTAGCACCGCTTCAGTATATTGCACCATATTCCGGATGTGCAATTGGTGAGGAATGGATGGAGAACGGCGAAGATGTATTGGTTGTGTATGATGACTTAACCAAACATGCTGCGGCATATCGTACACTTTCCTTGCTGCTTAAGCGTCCGCCAGGACGTGAGGCATTCCCTGGAGATGTATTCTATCTGCATTCCAGATTGTTGGAGCGTGCAGCGAGATTGTCAGATAAGCTGGGCGGTGGTTCATTGACGGCATTGCCGATCATTGAGACGCAGGCAGGCGATGTATCCGCCTATATTCCAACAAATGTTATTTCTATCACAGATGGACAGATCTATTTGGAAACAGAGATGTTTAATGCTGGTTTCCGACCTGCAGTCAATGCCGGTTTGTCAGTATCTCGTGTAGGAGGTTCTGCACAGATCAAAGCGATGAAGAAGATTTCCGGACCGATCCGTATCGAGCTTGCACAGTATCGTGAGCTGGCGGCATTTTCACAGTTTAGTTCGGATCTCGATCCTGAGACGAAGGAGCAGTTGGCACAGGGCGAGCGTATTCGTGAGATCCTGAAGCAGGATCAGTACAAGCCGATGCCGGTTGAAAATCAGGTTATCATTATCTATGCGGCGACCAAGAAGTACTTGATCGATGTAGAAGTAGATGACATTATGGACTTTGAAAAAGGATTGTTTGAGTATATCGATACGAAATATCCGGAAGTTCCTGCTTCCATTCGCGAGGACAAAGAGATCAAGGAAGACACAGAGAAGAAACTGATCCAGGCAATCGAGGAGTTTAAAGCAGAGTTTGAAAAATAGTTTCGAGGGGAGGTAAGAGACAATGGCGTCAATGAGAGATATCAAACGGCGTAAAGAAAGTGTCCAAAGTACCGGACAGATTACCAAAGCGATGAAACTTGTTTCCTCTGTCAAGCTGCAGAAAGCAAAAGTCGGTGCAGAAGTATCAAAACCTTATTTTGATGCGATGTATGAGGCTGTGGCAGCGATGATCGCCAAGTCCGGGGAAATGTCCCATCCGTTTTTGCAAAAAAGCCGGTCTGACAAAAAAGCAGTGATCCTGATCACATCGAACCGCGGATTGGCAGGTGGTTACAACTCGAATGCAGTGAAACTGTTGACGAAAGACGAACGTTTTACTACGGAAAACACAGTGGTCTATGCAGTTGGTACAAAGGGTCGTGACAGCGTGGAGCGTGAGGGTTACACCATAGCCGGAGATTATTCGGAGGCGATCAACGAACCATTATATGCAGATGCATCGGAGATTGGCAAAGAAGTTTTGAGCAAGTTTACGATGGGGGAGATCGGAGAGATTTATCTGATCTATACGATCTTTAAGAACACGATGGTACAGATCCCTACGATGATGAAACTGCTTCCGATCAACGCATCCGATATTACAGCAGATGCGGAGGACGTAGAAGAGAACCCGATCGATCGCATCACGTTGATGAATTATGAGCCGGCACCGGAAGAAGCATTAAATGCGATTATTCCAAAGTACGTGAACAGCCTGATCTTTGGCGGACTTGTGGAGTCACATGCCAGTGAAAACGGTGCACGTATGCAGGCAATGGATTCGGCAACGAGTAATGCGGAAGAGATGATCAGTGACTTGTCGCTAAAATATAATAGAGCCCGTCAGGCATCTATTACACAGGAATTGACGGAGATTATCGCAGGAGCATCCGCGATTTCATAGCAAAATAAAAAGGAGAAATTAAATGGCAGAATTAAATGTTGGTAAGCTGACGCAGATCGTCAGTGCCGTTATCGATATTAAATTCCCAGAGGGCAAACTGCCGGAGATTAACGAGGCAATCAATGTCCCGTTGAAAGATGGTGGAAAGCTCGTAGTGGAAGTGGCACAGCATTTGGGTGATGACACAGTTCGTTGTATTGCCATGGGACCAACCGACGGTTTGGTTCGCGGTATGGAAGCACATGCAACGGGCGCACCGATTTCTGTACCGGTAGGCGAAGCTACATTGGGACGTATCTTTAATGTGTTAGGTGAGCCAATTGATGAAAAACCGGCACCGGAAGGGGTGAGATATGACCCGATCCACAGAAAAGCGCCGGCATTCGATGAGCAGTCGACAGAAACAGAGATTTTGGAAACCGGAATCAAGGTCGTTGATCTGCTTTGCCCTTACCAGAAAGGTGGTAAGATTGGTTTGTTCGGTGGCGCCGGAGTAGGTAAAACCGTATTGATCCAGGAGTTGATCACAAATATCGCGCAGGAGCACGGTGGATATTCCGTATTTACCGGTGTAGGTGAGCGTACTCGTGAAGGAAATGACTTGTATTATGAAATGATCGAGTCAGGTGTTATTGATAAAACGACGATGGTATTCGGTCAGATGAACGAGCCACCTGGAGCGCGTATGCGAGTAGGTCTTACAGGACTTACCATGGCAGAGAATTTCCGTGATCGTTCCGGAAAAGATGTCTTATTGTTTATTGATAATATTTTCCGTTTCACACAGGCTGGATCAGAGGTATCTGCGTTGCTTGGACGTATGCCAAGTGCCGTAGGTTATCAGCCAACGCTGCAGACGGAGATGGGTGCATTGCAGGAGAGGATCACCTCAACGAAAACAGGATCTATCACATCAGTACAGGCGGTTTATGTGCCGGCGGACGATTTGACTGATCCGGCTCCGGCAAATACATTCGCACATTTGGACGCAACAACTGTACTTTCGCGTGCGATTTCCGAGCTTGGTATTTATCCGGCAGTAGATCCGTTGGAGTCAACATCACGTATCCTCGATCCGCATATTGTCGGTGAGGAACACTATAAAGTGGCTCGTGGCGTGCAGGAGATTTTGCAGAAATACAAGGAATTGCAGGATATTATCGCAATTCTTGGTATGGACGAGTTGTCAGAAGAAGACAAGATCGTTGTAAATAGAGCGCGTAAAGTGCAGCGTTTCCTGTCGCAGCCGTTCCATGTAGCAGAGCAGTTTACAGGCCTGCCGGGACAGTACGTACCGGTTAGTGAGACGATTCGTGGATTCCAAGAGATTTTAGATGGTAAGCACGATGATATTCCGGAGAGCTATTTCTTGAATGCCGGAAATATTGACGAGGTAGTGGCCAGAATGGCTTCCAAATAAGAAAGGAGGGTCATATGGCAGACAAAACATTTACTTTGCAGATCATATCTCCGACCCGAATCTTTTTTGACGAGGAAGTGGACATGGTTGAAATGCGGACAACAGAAGGTGAGATCGGTGTGCTGGCGGGACATATCCCACTTACGGCAATTGTTGAACCGGGTGTTGTCAAGATCCATCAGGAAGGCAAAGTACGTGAGGCGGCTTTGTTGGATGGATTTGTGGAAATTCGCGGCAATAAGGTTACGGTGCTTGCGGAAGCCTGCGAGTGGCCGGATGAGATCGATGTGCACCGAGCAGAAGAGGCAAAGCTCCGCGCAGAACGTCGTATCGGAAGCGGTGAGAAGCAGGTAGACATGGTACGCGCAGAATTAGCACTTAAAAAGGCACTGACGAGAATTAATCTTGTCAGCACGCTAGGTAAATAATACAGTGCGATGCAATGCTCGTGCCTGAACAATGTATAGTGAACGCAGAGTAGGTAAATACGATAAGCAGTTTTGGTATTCTCATTCGAGAATATCAAAACTGTTTTTTGCATTATAGGAAACTTTCCATACCGGAAGTTAGAGCTGCTTATCAATGGGGTTCCAAAAATGGCAGAAATGTGTCAGATGTAAATTCGTACAAACCGCATAAATACTGTACGAAAACGGTTGAGAAATAGAGAAGAATATCATATAATAAAAGGTAACATAGAAATGAAAATTAATGTCGTACAATCGGCATGGAAAAGAGGAGCGTATGAAAAAAAGAAGACAGCCATGGGCGCGTGTATTAGCATTAGCACTAGCTGCCGCAATGATAATGCCACAGAGCATGGATGCTGCGGCTGCCGCCAAGAAGAAGGTGAAGCTAAACAAAACGAAAGTTGTTTTAAAAGTTGGTAAAAAGACTACGTTAAAGCTAAAGAACAACAAGAAAAAAGTAAAATGGTCCAGCAATAAAAAGAAGGTAGCGACCGTTACGAAAAAAGGTGTTGTCAAGGCAAAGAAAAAAGGAACTGCTAAGATCACTGCTAAAGTTGGCAAGAAAAAATATGTCTGCAAAGTAACGGTAAAAGCAGCTGCCACTAAAAAAAGCAATAAAAACACAAACCGTAAGAATAACAGTTCGAAAACGAATGGCGGTACACAGAAGGTGACTGGTACACCGGGTAAGAATGTAGCACTAAATGGGGATATCTTTCAGATTGGAGGACGCAATCTGACACTTGGTATGACATTGGCACAGGTGCACACGGTATTGGGTTCACTTTCGACGGATATATTGCGTTCGGAAAAATCTCCACAGGGATTTGATGTTCTTGCATTCCGACCAAACGGTAACAACTCCAGCGTTTCGCGCGATGACAAATTTAGTACATATATTTTGCTGTATCTGAAAAGCGGCAAGGTCGTAGGTATTTGTGGTATCAGTAAATCAATGGCATATGGTTCTTTAGTAAAAGCAGGAACCGGTGCAGCTGCTTTAGAATCGTCAAGTGCTTGGTCATCGGTAGATTGGTATGAAACAAGAGGAGATGTAGTCGGAGCAGGAGCCTATTCCACAGAGACCTCCAATGCGAATGTGCTGGCGTTTGTAGATTATTATGGAACCCAGACGACTTACTGTATACAGGCGTTTGATAAAGCCTATTCTATTGATGGAATGACCAATCTTTCCAGTCAGGATGCGTCATGTACGTACAGCGATGCAGTGGTAAAGGCGATGGCAACAGAGAGTGGGGAGCTGCTCAATGCATATCTCACTTTTTATGGAATGCGTTCCCTTGCGATCAATTCAAAATTAAGTGGTGTGGCACAAAGCTACAGCAACACGATGGCAAAAGCCGGTGCAACAGATGCGACAGACATGACTAGAAGCAGTTCTGAGATTAAATCGGCGATCGTCGGCGCAGGTTTACAGTGCGGACAGTGGGGTGAGCGAATTATGGCCAACAATATGGATGCCATTGGTTTTGCAAATTCTGCTGTGCAGAGTCAGGCGGCAAGAGCGCAGCTTTGCGATGAAGAGGGACTCGGCGTTATGGGGCTTGGAAGTGCAGCATATTTTGAAAATGGTGACGATGTGTTTTACACATATTTGGTCATTGACTTTGTAGATTATGTGAGAGTGGCATTTTAGAGTGGCTGGGATGAAATCCGTGATTTTAATGTTGTGCCTGTGGCGAATGCAAAAACTGACAAGCCAGCGGGCAGAGAAAGGAATGTGGAAATAGCATGAAAAAAGAGAGAAAGAAATGGATGAGCCTTGTGCTTGTCGGAGCGTTAGTGATCACATCGGTGTTTGTACCGGGGCAGCAGACTGATGCCAAGGCAAAGGTCAAGCTAAACAAGAAAAAGCTTGTATTGACTGTTGGTAAAAAGGCTAAATTGAAGGTGAAAGGGACCAAAAAGAAAGTAAAGTGGTATTCTTCGAAGAAAAAAATTGCGACAGTAACTAAGAAGGGTGTTGTCAAAGCGAAGAAAAAAGGAACGGCTAAAATTGTTGCCAAAATCGGCAAAAAGAAGTATACCTGTAAAGTTGTTGTCAAGGCAAAGAAAAAGGCGAAAGTTACGTCTAAGCCAAAAGCTGTGGCAAAAGTAACTGCTAAGCCAAAAGCTACGGCGAAAGTAACTGCTAATCCGGGAACTTTACCAAGCAAGAATCCACAGGTGTCCGATAATCCTTCGCAGACAACGCAACCTTCAGAAGAGGGAGACCCAACGACAGCGAAGATTATTTTGAATGATAATGTCGCAACGACGTGGAATGCATACCACAGACCGTTGAAGGATGTAACAGTAACCGAAGCGGCAACGATCCGAATTGGTTACACAGATATTTTTGACGGCTCTTTGTATTATACGAATACTTACGGTAGAGAGATGTCTTTGGATGAACTGAAAAGTCACGAAGGAGAAGAGTTTGGACAAGGTTTTTGGAAAAATCATCCTAGAAATGATCAGTCTTTTACTTTGCAGACAGGTACGGTAAATACGATTTATGTGCGTTTGGTTGATAATATGACAGAAACCGTATATTATTTGAATTCGGATAAGATCATAGTACAGGGAGCGGCACAGAAGACACCGGAGCCATCTGCAAGTGCATCACCAAGTGCGACACCAACGAGTGGCACTACCAGTACTCCGACGCCGGCACCAACGAATGCGCCAACCGGTACCCCAACGGCAGTTCCAAGCAAAACGCCGTCAGTGACGCCAACAGCAGCACCAAGTAAAACACCGTCAGTGACGCCAACAGCAGTACCAAGTTCATCAGGACTGACGGTAGGAAACAGACAGCTTTCGGTTGGAATGACAAAGACAGCGTTTAATAATGCACTGGCAAGCAAGTCGACTGACGTGAAACGTGAAGAAAAATCTCCACAGGGATTTGATGTGATCGCATTTCGTGAGAATGGCAATAATTCCAGCCTGAGCGGAAACCAATATGATCAGAAATATAGCACTTATATTTTGGCATATTTGCAGGATAATGAAGTGATCGGAATTACAGCAATTGCGCCGGGAATGTCTTATGCAGGCGAGGTATCTTATGGAACGCCGGCGAGTACATTAGCATCGAATGGCTGGACCAGCGTTGACTGGTATTTGGCAGGCAGCGCAGCCGGTGCATATACAAAGACGATCAAGGGAACGGAAGTTATCGCATTTGTGGATGCACTCGGAAGCAACCAGGTATATTGTATTCAGGCATTTAGCGACAGCTTTTTGGTGGATGATATGACAAATGTTAGTGAAACGACATTGCAGTTAAATTATCCGGCAGAGGTGCAGACCGCAATGGCAACCGAAAGCGGAGAACTTTTGAATGCATATTTGGTAAATCAGGGACAAAGCGCATTCCGTATTAATACGAAGCTTAGCGCAGCAGCCAAATCTTATAGCAGCGAGATTGTTTCAGCAGGAATTATTGATGCAAGTGATGCATCAAGATCCAGTAGTGATATTAGATCGTCGATCCGTGCCGCAGGGATAGCACCTGGCGCATGGGGAGAGCGTGTTTTGATCGGCAACATGGATGCTATCGGATTTGCTAACAGTATGATCGAGAGCAGTGGTGCCAGAGCATTATTATGGAGTGGAGATTACGCTGTTATGGGCCTGGGCGCCGGTGCATATAATGACGGAACAGTGTATTATCCAAACCTTGTTATTGATCTTATCGATAAGGTAAAATTAATTTAAGTAAAAGAGGATGACATCATGGGTAAAGAAGTAAAAACCAATGCGATGAGAATGTTGGATCGGCAAAAGATTCCGTATGAGTTGATGAATTATGAATGTGAAGAATTTGTTGACGGAATGGATGTCGCTGACAAACTTGGGCAGGATTACGAAATGACATTTAAGACTTTAGTTACATTGGGCAAGAGCGGCAACTATTATGTATATGCAATACCGGTGCATCGTGAGCTTGATATGAAAAAGGCGGCACGTGCAGTTGGTGAAAAGCATGTGGAAATGGTGCCGGTCAAAGAGATCAACAAAGTGACCGGTTATATTCGCGGAGGATGTACTCCGATCGGTATGAAAAAGCAGTATACAACGGTGATTCATGAGAGCGCAAAACAGCAGGACAAGATTGCTGTGAGCGGCGGAAGAAGAGGCGTACAGATTCTTCTGCAGCCGGAGGATTTAGCGAAGGCATCCGGGGCGACTTTTGCGGATATTATTAAAGAAGAGTGAGGTATTAAATGTAACTGTTGACAGATAGTTGGCGGAAGGAGAAAAAAGTGAAAAAGAAATCATGCACAAGAGCTTGGTGCGGCGTGCTGGCGGCAGCATTAGTGGTAACTTCCACATCATCGGTTATGCTCGCCGAGGCAGCAAAGGCGCCAAAGCTCAACAAAAAAACGATAACTTTGCGCGCTGGGGCCAAAAAAAAGCTCAAAGTGAAAAATTTAAAGAAAAAGCAGAAGGTAAAGTGGAAATCCAGTAAGAAAAAAATAGCGACAGTCAGTAAAAAAGGACTGGTAAGGGCGAAAAAGATAGGAATAACAAAAATTGTTGCAAAAGTAGGCAAAAAGAAATTGGTTTGTCACGTTCGAGTATTGCCGAAAAAGATAGTTATTAGGAGACCAAAACCAATGCCTGTTGCCACTCCGGTGCGGGTAGTGACACCGAAGCCGACTGCAATAGTACAACCATCAGAGACGACCAATGTTAGTCCGACTATGGATGTGACGGCAAAACCGACCATAGCTCCAACGGTGAAACCAACGATGGTGCCGACAGCGAAACCAACGACAACGCCAACGAAAATGCCAAGTGCAGCGCCACTGCCGACACCAGCACGGACAACAACTCCGAGCCCGAGTGCCGCACCAATAGTGAAGCCAACAGCGAGTCCAAGCACTGCACCGACAACAAAACCGACAGCGAGTCCAAGCACTGCGCCGACAACAAAACCGACAGCGAGTCCAAGCACTGCAACGACCGCAACGCCAACGAAAATGCCAAGTGCAGCGCCACTGCCGACACCTGCACGGACAACAACTCCGAGCCCGAGTGCCGCACCAATAGTGAAGCC
>NZ_QULH01000023.1:0-31049 GCF_003481635.1 Clostridium sp. OM05-6BH
ATCAAGTTTCTCTGACCTCTTATCAGGTCTTTGCTGTTCGCTCTCTCATGCGTCAGCGAGATATATATTATCACTCGATGAACAACTTGTCAACAACTTTTTAAAACTTTTTTCAACTTTTTTTGATTTTTTATTTTTCTTTTCAAGAAAAAAGCGACACAACCCCCACAAACACGGGCATTGACGACTTTTCATCTAAAGCTTTTCATGCCTGAAGTTACTGACCGACCCACATGTTGCTTATTATGTCAGTAAAATTATGGCTATTTTGCAGCTGATAAAATAAATCCAATATATAATGACCTCCAGTTTGTAACATTGCGGATTTACCTGTATACCACAAATCAGAAACATACAGTGATAACAGGGATCACCTCATACAAAAGGAGGTCACTAACTCAAACTTCCCATACCGAAAGTTATTGTACAACCATATATTGCTTATTATGTCAATGACTATATAGCATTTTGCAACCGCCAAAGAGCGATTTCTGCCATCAGAGAACTATAGTAATTGCCTTGCCGCATTTTCGTTTTTAGTGATTTCTAGATTTTGTTGTCTCTGATGATTGATTTACATGCCTTTTGGAAACTTGAAGTCCCGGAAGCAAGGTAATCATCATTTTTGAAAGGGACCTTTGCGCTCGTCGTTACTTATGTCTCGTATTTCAGAGACATTAAGTAACGTGACGTAGCGCATCGTAGCGAAAGCGTCCCGTCCAAAAATGGATGATACCTTGCTAAACCGGGACATCTCAGACAATCCTTCAGGCATGTATTCATCAGAGACTTAACAAAATAAGAAATCACGTAAAAACTCTGCGTTCTTCGACAATTATCTTAGTTCTCTGATGACAGAACAATTTAATATTCAGCTTAATGAAGAGTTTCTCATTGCCCCATAAAGTTCCGGTAGAGGCTGCATAGAATATCCACCGTCCCTTCGACACCAAGTTTGGAGCTATTAAGAATAAGATCGTACGTATTCTTTTTGCCCCAGTCTCCCTTTGTAAAATAGTTATAATAGTTTTTACGGCGCATATCCATCTTGCGGATAAATTTCCTTGCCTGGGTCTCATTCATATCATCAACATCCATCTCTCGCGTGATGCGGTCTGCTAAAGGTGCTGTGATAAACACACTGAGGATGTCAACGTCGTCATCTTTGAGAATGAAATCAGCGCACCGTCCCACGATCACGCTGTCCTCTTCCTTGGCAATCTGCTGAATTACCGCACTCTGCAGGTGAAACAGCATCTCTGTTGCCGGTTGTTCCTGTTTTACATTCTCATTCCCCTCATAAATCAGTTTGTAATAAAACGGATTGGTAGCCTTTTCATCAGAATCATCCAGTGAACTCGATGTGATTCCACCATGTTCTTTGGCTAATTCCAAGAGATTGCTGTCATGGAATCCTATGCCAAGCTTTTTGGAGACCAGTCTTCCAATCTCTTTACCACCGCTTCCACACATTCGGTCAATGCAAATAATTTTATGTCTCATATCTATCACCTTGCCTTTCCAAGTTGTAATTGCTTAAAATCTGCTACGCACATTGGTTTTGCATAATAAAACCCCTGCGCTATATCGCAGCCACAGTTTGATAAAAATTCTGCCTGCTCCTTAGTCTCTACACCTTCTGCTACCATACCCAGGCCAATATCCTGGCTCATTTTGATCGTGTGTTCTACTATTTTTTGTCCACGATCGGATGCAATAAAGTTTTGTAAAAAACCACGATCGATCTTAATGACATCAAATTGCGTATCTTTAAGCATATTCAATGTCGAGTAACCGGATCCAAAATCATCCATTAGCAGAGTATATCCATTTTCTTTGAGTAATGCTATACCCCTTTCCTGCATCTTACTCTGCTCTGTTTCTGTGATCTCAATTTCAAGATATCGTTTTGGTATCTGGTACTTCTCTATCAGATGATTCAATACCTCTACAAAATGTACATCTATCAAATGCCTTCTAGAGACGTTGACGGAGATTGGAAGCATTTCTTTACCCTCGCGTTGCCATTCCGCAAGGAGTTTGCATGCCTCCTCCCACATAAACTCATCTAGAGGGATCACAAAACCGTTTTCTTCAAATATCGGTATGAAATCGTTGGGCGGTATTAGGCCCCTCTCTGGATGCTGCCAGCGAACAAGAGCTTCTGCGCCTACCATTTTGTATGTCGAAATACTGTACTTCGGTTGCAAATACATGATAAATTCATGGTTCTCCAACGCTTGATGCATAGCATCTTCTAAAACCTTACGCTTACGTGCATCCGCACGCATAGATTCCTGATAGAACGCAACTTTGTGTAGTGCATCTCCCTTAATGCTTTGCCTTGCTAATGCTGCCCCGTCTCCATATAAACGTAAATTGGTATTTATGTCTGTAACGAAACAAACACCAAATGCGAGTGTATATTTAACATTTTCATAACCGGACAATCTCTGCTCGAGCATACTTACAAAAGCTAATATATCTTCCTTTGTTTCATATGGTGTAGCTATCATAAATACATCCGCCGTAAGGCGAACATATAACTGCATCTCATTACAAATATATTTCAATGTGTTTTCGAAATATTTCAAAAGATCGTCACCAAAATCTTCTCCGTACATTTCATTGATCACTTTGAAACGTTCTACATCTAACTGAATAAGCGCAAATTTACATTTCTGATGCTTCCGCATCAATTTCATGACATCTTGCGTAAACACGTTGGGATTGCGATCGTTTGTAACCGATTGTGCTAAATGAATCCGATATTTCTCTTCGGCATCCAACTCTCTCGCCTGAAAAACAATTTTCTCAATGCTTCCATCATCCCTTTTCATAAAATTGCATTTTAAGCGATAATATATACATTCTCCATGCATATCTAATATATGCATATGTACCGTACGACAATTTCCTTTAATGACGTCTTCGTTATTATGACTTTCCACGCCACGGTGAATTTCTTGCAAAAAGTTATCACATAATCTGCCGTCTGTTTCTGCAACGACATCGCGTAACGCTTCAATTCCTTTCTGTGCAAATAATGCTGCCGGGAAACTCGCATTTCCATTGGTTAATACCTGCCATCCATTGTCTGTATCCCAACAGGCAAAAAATACGTCGGTATCAGCAGTGAGGACGTCTACTATACTTTCTTTATCCATTGCATCACTCCCCTATACATTTTTGTATCGGTGTGCATACGCTGTCGTAATCCCCGTATTGGTATCTCTTATTTTACCATATTTTTGAAAAAACTGGAACAAAAAAAGAAGAGTAAAATATGCATTTTTTCTCTTCTTAAAATTAAGTTTCTCAAACTTCCCATATTCCACCGTTTCCTACAATCACATATCGCTTATTATGTCGATGGTCTAATTATATTTCTCAACAGCAATTTGATGAATTCTGCCATCGAGAAAATATAGTATTGCCTTGCCGCAATTAGTTGTCACAGTGATTTCTTTTCAATGACAGCATAACAAGAAGCACTAAAACAGTATTTTGTTAAAGTGCTTCTCGTAACAACTGCATTTTATAAACTACTCATCATCCTCTGTCGATGTGAAATATACTTCTTCAGATTCCGGAGCTTCTTCTGCTTTTTCCTTGGACTTGTCTTTATCCTTTGCATCATCCTCGGATTCATCGCCTTCTTCCAGCCTTCTCATTGCTGCAAGACGCTGTTCTTCGAGATAGTCCTCTGCAGCCTCATCGCAGTCAAGCTGTACAGAACGATAACGTTTCATACCTGTACCTGCAGGGATAAGCTTACCAATGATTACGTTCTCTTTGAGACCTACCAGTGGATCTACTTTTCCCTTAATAGCGGCATCTGTCAAGACCTTTGTAGTCTCCTGGAAAGATGCTGCGGACAGGAAGGAATTGGTTGCCAGCGCAGCCTTTGTAATACCAAGCATTACCTGCTTGCCCTCTGGTGGCTCTTTACCTTCTGCCTGGAGTTTTTCAACTTCATCCTCAAAATCTAATGCATCTACCATAACACCCGGCAGGAATTCGGAATCACCGTTGTCTTCGACACGGATCTTCTTGAGCATCTGACGTACAATAACCTCTATATGCTTATCATTGATCTCAACACCCTGCAGACGATATACACGCTGCACTTCGCGGATCATGTAATCCTGCACGGCACGTACACCCTTGATCTCGAGAATATCATGTGGATTTACGCTACCTTCTGTGAGCGGCTCACCTTTCTCCAAAGTCTGACCCTCTAATACCTTGATTCGAGAACCGTATGGGATCAAATATGCTTTCTGCTCACCGGTTTCTTCATTTGTAATGATCACTTCGCGCTTTTTCTTAGTATCGCGAATAGATACTGTTCCGCCAAATTCAGCGATAATTGCAAGTCCCTTCGGCTTACGTGCCTCAAACAACTCTTCGACACGAGGGAGACCCTGTGTGATATCGTCACCGGCCACACCACCTGTATGGAACGTACGCATGGTAAGCTGTGTACCCGGCTCACCGATGGACTGTGCTGCGATGATTCCGACAGCCTCACCAACCTGTACCGGCTCACCGGTTGCCATGTTGGCACCATAACATTTTGCACAAACACCGATGTGTGACTTACAGGTAAGAATGTTACGGATCTTAACCTTAGCCTTATCGCCTGCATCTACAATTGCCTTTGTATTAACAATACGAGCAGCACGCTTTGGTGTGATCATGTGATTTTTCTTAACAATAAGCTCGCCTTCATCATCGTAGATGTCTTCGCAAGAGAAACGACCTGTAATACGCTCTTCCAATGACTCGATAAGCTCTTTACCATCCATAAATCCGGTTACTTCCATTCCCGGAATCATATCGCGGTCTGCACAGCAGTCTACCTCACGAATAACCAATTCCTGAGATACGTCAACGAGACGACGTGTCAAATATCCGGAATCGGCTGTACGAAGCGCTGTATCCGACAATCCCTTACGGGCACCATGTGCGGAAATGAAGTACTCCAATACATCAAGACCCTCACGGAAGTTAGACTTAATCGGCAATTCGATCGTACGACCGGATGTATCCGCCATCAAACCACGCATACCTGCGAGCTGCTTGATCTGTGCCTGAGAACCACGGGCACCGGAATCAGCCATCATAAAGATGTTGTTGTAGCGATCCAAACCGCTCATCAACGCTTCTGTCAACTGATTATCGGCTGCATACCATGTATTGATAACTGCTTTGTAACGCTCTTCTTCTGTAAGAAGACCCATATTAAACTTATCCGTGATAAGCTCTACTGTCTTCTGTGCTTCAGCAAGAATATCTTTCTTAGCCTCCGGCACGGTCATATCGGAAATGGATACTGTCATTGCTGCACGTGTGGAATATTTATATCCAAGTGCTTTGATGTTGTCCATTGTCTCTGCAGTACCTGTTGCACCATGTGCAGCGATACATTTTTCAAGGATCTGCTTCAACTGCTTCTTACCTACATGGAAATCAACTTCCGGAACGAGGAAGTTCTCGTCCTTGGAACGATCCACAAATCCCATGTCCTGTGGCAGGATCTCATTGAAGATAAAACGACCCAGTGTAGATTCAATAATTCTACTTTCCTCTACGCCATCTTTATTGATACCAAAACGGCGAACCTTGATCTTCGCATGAAGTGTAAGATCTCCGTTTTCGTATGCTGTAATTGCCTCGTTCACGCTCTTGAAGAACTTGCCTTCACCGAGAGAACCAGGTCTTTCCTGTGTCAAATAATAGATACCAAGTACCATATCCTGAGAAGGTACGGCAACCACACCACCATCAGATGGCTTTAACAGGTTGTTTGGAGAGAGCAGTAAGAAACGGCACTCTGCCTGTGCTTCTACAGAAAGTGGCAAATGGACAGCCATCTGGTCACCATCGAAGTCGGCATTAAATGCGGTACATACCAATGGATGCAGCTTAATCGCTTTACCTTCTACAAGTGTAGGCTCAAATGCCTGGATACCAAGACGATGCAGGGTAGGAGCACGGTTCAACATAACCGGATGCTCGCGAATAACATCCTCTAACACATCCCATACTTCCGTCTGAAGCTTTTCAACCATCTTCTTAGCTTGTTTAATGTTGTGTGCTGTGCCATTGGATACTAACTCTTTCATAACGAAAGGCTTAAACAACTCAATTGCCATCTCTTTTGGCAGACCACACTGATAAATCTTAAGTTCCGGACCTACAACGATAACGGAACGACCAGAATAGTCGACACGTTTACCGAGCAGGTTCTGACGGAAACGACCCTGTTTACCCTTCAGCATATCAGATAAGGATTTCAGCGGTCTGTTACCCGGTCCGGTAACCGGACGGCCACGACGACCATTGTCGATCAACGCATCTACAGCTTCCTGAAGCATTCTCTTCTCGTTGCGAACGATGATATCCGGTGCACCGAGTTCGAGAAGTCTCTTCAAACGATTGTTGCGGTTGATGATACGACGATACAGATCGTTCATATCAGATGTTGCAAAACGTCCACCATCCAACTGTACCATTGGACGAATATCCGGCGGAATTACAGGGATAACCGTAAGGATCATCCACTCCGGCTTATTATCGGAACCACGGAATGCTTCGATAACTTCCAAACGTTTTACAATACGAGCACGTTTCTGACCGGAAGAGTTGCGGAGTTCCTCCTTGAGGTTTGCTGACTCTTCTTCCAGATCGATACTCATCAGAAGTTCCATGATAGACTCTGCACCCATGCCGGCGCGGAAACCGTCTCCATAGTTCTTTCTAGCTTCTTGATATTCTGCCTCAGACAAAATCTGCTTTGGCTGAAGGTTTACACCGTCCTGCACTTCCAATACGATATAAGATGCGAAGTACAACACTTTCTCTAAGTTTCTTGGAGAAACATCCAAGATCAATCCCATACGGCTAGGTATTCCTTTGAAATACCAAATATGAGATACCGGTGCTGCTAATTCGATATGACCCATACGCTCACGACGAACGCTCGCCTTGGTTACCTCAACGCCGCATCGATCACAGACAACACCTTTATAACGGATCTTCTTGTACTTACCGCAATGACACTCCCAGTCTTTGCTCGGTCCGAAGATCTTTTCGCAGAAAAGACCATCTTTTTCCGGCTTGAGTGTTCGATAATTGATCGTCTCCGGCTTCTTTACTTCGCCGCGTGACCACTCACGGATCTTTTCCGGAGATGCCAGACCAATCTTGATTGCATCATATACGATATGCTTCTCTTCCTTTACATTACTTTCTGCCATAGTAATCCTCCATCTACCCTTTCGGGCTACTCTATACGATCAATCCCTGTCTCTATACTAATGAGGGCTCATCCCCAAAGTCTGCCGCAAATTCAGCTTCCTGCAGCTCTTCTGCGGTACCCTCGGTATAACCTGCAGCTTCAAAGGACTCGCTACTGCTAAACGCAAAGTCTGCGCCACCATCAATCAACGGTGTGACATCTTCGCTGTTGTCGTTCTCTTCAACATTTTCACCCATAATAACTTCGTTACCATCTTCATCTAAAACAGTAACATCAAGCGCCAATGCCTGAAGCTCTTTGAGCATAACCTTGAAAGATTCCGGAATGCCAGGATCAGAGATGTTGGCACCTTTAACGATTGCCTCGTAAGTCTTAACACGACCAACAACATCATCAGACTTCACAGTGAGGATCTCCTGCAAGGTATAAGCGGCACCATATGCCTCCAGTGCCCAAACCTCCATCTCACCGAAACGCTGTCCACCGAACTGGGCTTTACCACCCAATGGCTGCTGCGTTACTAAGGAGTAAGGACCTGTTGAACGTGCATGGATCTTATCATCTACCAAGTGGTGGAGTTTGAGATAGTGCATGAAACCAACGGTTACTGCTCCATCAAAGTATTCTCCGGTACGACCATCACGCAAACGAACTTTTCCATCGCGGTTGATCGGAACGCCTTCCCACTCTTTGCGGTAATCCTGATTGTCGATCAAGTACTGGAACACCTCCGGATCCAAAAGATCTTTGTACTTGTCTTCAAAAGGTACGATATCTGTCAAGCGGCTAACTTCCTCTTCGTCACCAGCCTCTTGTGCTTCTGCAATCTTCTGCTCTTTTTCTTTCTGATTAAGTGGTGTATTCACATAATCATTTGCGAGCTCTAATGTATCCATGATGTCATACTCGTTAGCACCATCAAATACCGGTGTTCCGACATTAAAGCCAAGTACTTTGGCAGCGAGACTCAAGTGAATCTCCAAGACCTGACCAATGTTCATACGAGATGGCACACCCAAAGGATTCAATACAATATCAAGTGGACGACCATTTGGCAGGAATGGCATATCTTCTACCGGAAGAACGCGGGAAACGACACCCTTGTTACCATGACGACCAGCCATCTTATCGCCGACCTGAATCTTACGTTTCTGTGCAATGTAAATACGAACAGATTTATTTACTCCCGGTGGAAGCTCATCTCCATTCTCTCTTGTAAATACTTTGGCATCTACGATAATACCAAACTCACCATGTGGCACTTTCAAAGAAGTATCACGAACTTCTCTTGCTTTCTCACCGAAGATCGCACGAAGCAGTCTTTCCTCAGCAGTAAGCTCTGTCTCTCCCTTAGGAGTAACTTTACCAACCAAAATATCACCGGCACGAACCTCTGCACCGATACGGATAATACCGTTCTCGTCAAGGTCTTTGAGCGCGTCGTCGCCGACACCCGGTACATCACGGGTGATCTCTTCGTCACCAAGCTTGGTGTCTCTCGCCTCTGCATTGTACTCATTGATATGAACAGATGTATAAATATCATCCTGAACCAATCTCTCACTAAGCAGTACGGCATCCTCGTAGTTATAACCTTCCCAAGTCATAAAACCGATCAGTGGGTTCTTACCTAATGCGATCTCGCCACCGCATGTAGATGGACCATCTGCGATAACTTGTCCTGCTTTTACCTCTTCGCCCTTATCAACGATCGGACGATGGTTCATGCTCGTTCCCTGGTTACTGCGCTGGAATTTAGCCAGCTTATATGTCTTTTCGCCTGATTTAGACTTAATAATAATCTCGTTCGATGCAGAACGTGTAACAATTCCGTCTTCCTCTGCGATAACGCAGTTGCCGGAATCGACAGCCGCCTTCATCTCCATACCTGTACCAACTGCAGGTGCCTCTGTAACCAACAACGGCACTGCCTGACGCTGCATGTTAGATCCCATCAGCGCACGGTTCGCATCATCATTCTCCAAGAATGGGATCATTGCTGTTGCGACGGAGAATACCATCTTAGGAGACACATCCATAAGATCGATCTTCTCTTTCTCAAACTCAGAAGTCTCCTCACGGAAACGACCGGATACACTCTTGCGCACGAAATGGCCTTCTTCATCCAGCTCTTCGTTCGCCTGTGCAACAATATAACGATCTTCCTCATCTGCAGACAAATAAACAACGTCGTTGGTAACACGCGGATTAGCCGGATCTGTCTTATCAACCTTACGATAAGGTGCCTCGATAAATCCATACTCATTAATACGCGCATAAGATGCCAGAGAGTTGATCAGACCGATATTAGGTCCTTCAGGAGTCTCTACAGGACACATGCGTCCATAATGTGTATAGTGTACATCGCGGACCTC
Source organism: Clostridium sp. OM05-6BH (assembly GCF_003481635.1). NCBI lineage: Bacteria > Bacillati > Bacillota > Clostridia > Eubacteriales > Clostridiaceae > Clostridium > Clostridium sp. OM05-6BH. The sequence goes on from NZ_QULH01000023.1 coordinate 9,643, forward strand.
GAAACCTGCACGATCTCTGGACAAACCACCCGGTCCCAATGCAGACAAACGTCTCTTATGTGTTAATTCAGAAAGCGGGTTGTTCTGATCCATGAACTGTGACAACTGGGAACTTCCAAAGAATTCCTTCACAGCAGCCGTTACCGGCTTGATATTGATCAGAGACTGTGCCGTAATTGTCGTAATATCCTGTGTGGACATACGTTCACGAACGACACGCTCCATACGGGATAATCCGATACGATACTGATTCTGCAGCAGCTCACCAACCGCACGGATACGGCGGTTACCCAAGTGGTCAATATCATCATCATTACCCATGCCATACTCTAAATGCATGTTGTAGTTAATTGATGCAAAGATATCTTCCTTTGTGATATGCTTTGGAATCAATTCACTGATATTAGCAGCGATTGCTTCCTTGATCGCATCCTCATCATCCTCGTTCTCATCTAAGATCTCACGCAATACAGGATAGTAAACACTCTCTGTAACGCCAAGCTCCTTAGGATTCTCGATGTCAACATACTCTTTGATGTCAACCATCATATTGGATAATACTTTAGCAACATGACCTTCCAATTCAGCCATCACATAAGGAACTGCTGCATTCTGTAATGTTGTTGCAAGTTCCTCTGTTACCAGAGTACCTTCCTCATATACCTCACCTGTTGTTGGATTTACAACATCTTCTGCAAGCTTGCAGCCAACAATACGGTTTTTGTAATGTAACTTCTTGTTATATTTGTAACGTCCAACTTTGGCAAGGTCATAACGCTTCGGATCGAAGAACATACCATTTAATAAGTTCTCCGCACTATCTACGGACAACGGCTCGCCCGGACGTAATTTCTTGTAAAGCTCTAACAGACCATCTTTGTAATTGTCCGTTGTATCTTTCTCGATACTTGCCAAAATCTTTGGCTCATCACCGAACACTTCTTTGATCTGTTCATTGGTTCCAAGACCGAGTGCACGCAAAAATACAGTGATCGGAACCTTTCTATTTCTATCAACACGGACAGAGAAGACATCATTCGAATCTGTCTCATATTCCAACCATGCACCACGGTTAGGAATAACAGTTGCGGAATACAACTCTTTACCTACCTTGTCATGACTGATTGCATAGTAGATACCCGGTGAACGAACCAACTGGCTGACGATAACACGCTCAGCACCGTTGATGATAAACGTTCCGGTCGCTGTCATAAGCGGAAGATCACCCATGAAAATCTCGTGCTCTTTGATTTCCTCCGTCTCCTTGTTGTGAAGTCTGACGCGCACCTTAAGTGGTGCAGCATAAGTAGCATCACGCTCTCTGCATTGATCAATGTCGTACTTCTTCTCATCTCTGCAAAGCTCAAAATCAACGAACTCCAGGCTCAAATGACCACCGAAATCAGCAATTGGGGAAATATCCCGGAACACTTCTTTCAGTCCTTCGTCCAAGAACCACTGGTAAGAATTCGTCTGTACCTCAATCAGGTTAGGCATCTCAAGGACTTCCTTCTGACGGGCAAAACTCATTCTCACGCCTTTGCCTACTTTTACTGGATGTATTCTGTTCTTCTCCATCGACGTTTCACTCCTTAATTTTATAGAGTACCATGTGCTGTACAATCCTACTATAAGAAGAAACTCCAAAAACTCTTTTCATTTTCTTCAAACTATGCTATAATAAACTTGCATAAGCCTAATAGTCTAGTCAGCCACAATAGTGCATTGTTCATCTTATCACCAAACGGACAAGATGTCAAGCACCTTTTTTATTTGGGTGGAAATACACGCTGGCAACCGGCTAAATATTATCTCACACGGAGGATTATTATGACCATACATGATGATGGAAAACGCTTAACACTGTCCCAAGGGGGAACCACTCTCCGGATGGAAGCCTGGGGCGAACATTCCATTCGCGTCCGCATGACCAAAGAGGCGGAAATGAACACAGAAGACTGGGCACTCACAGAACCAATTCCAGACCTCACCCCGGAGATCCACTATGAAACCGTGGATATGACACCTGCCTTTTACCGTACTGCCGAAGAACGTGCTGCACATGCTGAGACCGGTACCAAAGTGACATTTCGCAACGGAAACCTCACTGCCGTGATCGATCCGGAAGGTGTTATTTCCTATTATAACGAAAAAAATGAGCTGTTAACAAAAGAGCTTTGGCAAAATCGTAACCGCATCGACCGCTTTTGTGTGCCGCTGCGTATCGATGCCAGAGAACTAAAGCCGATCACCGGCACTACCGATTATACATTAGCCATGCGTTTTGAAGCATTTGACGATGAAAAGATCTTTGGCATGGGACAATATCAAGATGACTTTTTGGACAAGAAAGGCTGTATTTTGGAACTGGCGCACCGCAACAGCCAGGCAAGTGTTCCATTTATGATCTCAAGCCGGGGATATGGCTTTTTGTGGAACAATCCGTCCATCGGTACGGCATCTTTTGCCAAAAACAAAACCGAATGGACTGCCTTAAATACCAAAAAACTCGATTACTGGATCTGCGCCGGCGATTCACCTAAACAACTGACGGAACTTTACAGCGCCGTTACCGGCCGTGTTCCAATGATCCCGGAGTACGGCATTGGATTTTGGCAGTGCAAGCTGCGCTACCGTACCCAAGAAGAGCTGCTTGCTGTTGCGCGCGAATACAAACGCCGCGGTCTGCCGATCGATGCGATCGTGGTGGATTTTTTCCATTGGACTATGCAGGGTGATTTCAAGTTTGATCCAAAGGACTGGCCGGATCCGGAGGCAATGATCCGCGAATTGCGCGAAATGCAGATTGAACCGGTCGTATCCGTGTGGCCGACGATCGATGAACGTTCCGAGAACTATGGTCCGATGGCAGATCAAGGGTATCTCATCACGTCTGACCGCGGTTTGTGCGTTAATATGACTTGGATGGGAACTACGACTTTTTATGATGCTACACATCCGGGCGCACAAAAATATGTTTGGGAACGCTGTAAGGAGAATTATTACGATAAAGGCATTCGCTGCTTTTGGCTGGATGAAGCTGAACCGGAATATGGGCCGTATGATTTTGATATTTACCGCTACCACAAAGGTCCTGCTTTACAGTGCAGCAACATCTATCCTCTCATGTACGCCAAAGGTTTTTATGATGGATTACGGGAGCAGGGGCAGGAAAATGTGTTAAACCTTGTGCGCTGCGCCTGGGCCGGCAGTCAAAAATATGGTGTTCTGACGTGGTCGGGCGATATTCATTCCTCGTTCCGTTCTATGAAACAGCAGGTGCAGGCCGGGCTTAACATGGGACTTGCCGGCATTCCTTGGTGGACGACGGATATCGGCGGTTTCTTGGGTGGCAATAACGAAGATCCGGCATTTCGCGAGCTGCTGGTTCGCTGGTTTGCGTGGGGTGTATTTTCTCCGGTATTCCGTCTGCACGGAGAACGCTCTCCATACTATGAACGCGACGTAGAATATATTGATGGCGTCCGCCAGTTCAGTTCGGGACAAGATAACGAGATCTGGACTTGGGGAGAAGAAATCTATGAAATTTTGAAAAGTTACCTGTTGTTGCGTGAACGTCTTCGCCCATACATTCGCGAATGTATGCGTGAGGCACACGAGTTGGGAACTCCGGTCATGCGTCCGCTTTTCTATGAGTTTCCGGAGGATGCTGCTTGCTGGAATAACGCTGACAGCTATATGTTTGGACCGGATCTGCTCGTAAAACCGATCACAGACGCCGGTGTTACGCAGACTGACGTATATCTCCCTGCGGGACACCGTTGGACAGAGGCCGCTACCGGGACAAGTTATGACGGTGGTCAGATCGTTGCCGCTAAAGCAACGCTGGAGATCATCCCCGTCTTTGTGCGCGATGACTGTGCATATGACATTTATGAATAAAATTTCCACTAACATAAAACATAGAGATGTTTGACTGTCTTTCACCGCCGTCAACACCTCGGAAAGGACTATTTTATGGAACACGTTTTAGATGTAAAAAAACTTGTGAACGAACTGACACTAGAGGAAAAAGCAAGTCTTTGCTCCGGCGCGGATTTCTGGCATACCGAAGCCATTGACCGCCTAAATATTCCTGCCGCAATGGTCTCCGATGGACCGCACGGCATCCGCAAGCAGGAAAATCTTGCCGATCATATGGGCGTTGCTGAAAGTATTAAAGCCATTGGTTTTCCGACTGCATCAGCTATGGCATGCTCTTTTGACCGCGACCTGCTGCATAAAGTCGGCGACGCTCTTGGCGAAGAATGTGTCGCTGAAGATCTTGCTGTATTACTTGGCCCAGGCATTAATATGAAGCGTTCTCCAATCTGCGGACGCAACTTTGAATATTACTCCGAGGATCCGGTCGTGGCAGGCGAACTCGGTGCTGCTTTTGTCAATGGTGTTCAGGAGCATGGCGTAGGCACCAGCCTGAAACACTTTGCTGCCAACAACCAGGAATGGCGCCGCATGAGCATCAGTGCAGAGATTGATGAACGTACTTTGCGCGAGATTTATCTGGCAGCTTTCGAAACGGCAGTCAAAAAGGCGCAGCCTTGGACGATCATGTGCAGTTATAACCGTATCAACGGCGTTTACTCTTGCGAAAATGATTGGCTGTTAAATAAGGTTTTACGTGATGAATGGGGCTTTGAAGGTCTGGTTATGACCGACTGGGGTGCGATGGACGAGCGTGTTCCGTCTCTCAAAGCCGGATTGGATCTTGAAATGCCGGATTGCCACGGAGAAACAGACAAACTCATCGTAAAAGCCGTACAAAGTGGAGAACTGGAAGAATCCGTATTAGATACTGCTGTAGAACGCATTCTTACTATGGTAGACAAATATCTTACTGCCAGAAAAGATATTGATCCAGCTTCTATGGTACATCCACTCCCATCCAGCGTCGAACGCGGATACGACGTTGCTGCTCATCACGCACTGGCAAGAACCACTGCCGAGCAGTCCGCTGTTTTGTTGAAGAATGAAGATATCCTGCCTTTGCAAAAAGACAAAAAGATAGCGTTTATCGGTGAATTTGCAAAAGTGCCCCGCATTCAGGGCGGTGGTTCCAGTCATATTAACAACACATCGGTCGAAAGCGCTTTAGATGTCGCCGGAGATTCCGTATCGTATGCACAAGGATTTCATATTGACGAAGAAACTACAGATGAGACGCTGCTTCAGGAAGCGATCACCCTTGCAAAAGGAAGCGATGTTGCCGTTATCTTCGCCGGTCTGCCAGACTCTTTCGAGAGCGAAGGATTTGACCGAACCCATCTGAATATGCCGGCAAATCAAAATGAATTGATCGCCCGCATTAGCGAAGTACAGCCTAATGTAGTCGTTGTTTTGCATAGCGGTTCCCCGATCGCCATGCCATGGCTTGACAAAGTTGCAGGTGTTTTGCAAATGTACCTCGCCGGACAGGCAAGCGGTGGCGCTGCTGTCAATCTGCTTTTTGGCGATGCAACTCCTTGTGGCAAACTTGCCGAGACCTTCCCACTGCACTTAGAGGATAATCCTTCCTACTTAAATTTCCCTGGAAATCGTGAGAAAGTCTGCTATCAGGAAGGCGTTTTTATCGGCTATCGTTATTATGATAAGAAAAAGATGGATGTCTTGTTCCCATTTGGATACGGACTCAGCTACACCGATTTTACCTACAGCAATATGAAAGTTACCGTAAACGGCAAAAACGCCGCCGACGTCGATGTGATCAAAGAAACCGATGAAATTGTTGTCAGTGCTGACATTACAAATACCGGTAACTGCGACGGTGCTGAAATCGTACAGCTATATATTAAAAATCCTGTCGTATATGAAATCCGTCCCGAAAAAGAACTGCGCGACTTTGCTAAAGTATTCCTAAAAGCCGGCGAGACAAAGACAGTGACTTTCACGCTGAACGCTCGCGCATTTAGCTACTATGAAACTCGTATTCACGATTGGTATGCAGAAAGTGGCGATTATGAAATTCTGCTTGCCTCATCTTCCCGTGACATTCGTTTGCAGGATACCGTATCGATCACCGGCAGCAAAAAGATTCCTTTTGTCGCAGATTACGTAACAACTTGCGAAGATGTTGAATTGTTTGCAAAAGATGGCAGTGCTTTGGATGAAATGCTGCGGGGGAGTGGTTTCGCTGAGGCGACCGATCACGATGGCGATGATTCTATGGGAAGTGGAACTGCCGATATGATGAAAGCAATGTTTACCGGAACTCCACTGCATTCCATTCTTTCCTTTAGTAGTGAGGAGTTGACCTATGAAGATATTCAGGATACGATCCGCAAGCTAAACGAAGCTGAGAAGAACAACAATTATTGATTCAAACTTCCCATACCGGAAGCTATTGCACAACCACATATTGCTTATTATGTCAATAACTTTATAACATTTTGCAGCCACTAAAGAGCGGTTTCTGCCATAAAAGAACTATAGTAATTGCCTTGCCGCATTTTGTTTTTACAGTGATTTCTAGATTTTGTTGTCTCTGATGATTGATTTACATGCCCTTCGGAAACTCGAAGTCCCGGAAGCAAGGTATTCATCATTTTTGAAAGGGACTTTGCGCTCGTCGTTACTTATGTCTCGTATTTCAGAGACATTAAGTAACGTGACGTAGCGCATCGTAGCGAAAGCGTCCCGTCCAAAAAGTGGATGATACCTTGCTAAACCGGGACGACTCAAACAATCCTTCGGGCATGTATTCATCAGAGACTTAACAAAATAAGAAATCACGCAAAAACATTGCGTTCTGCGGCAATTATCTTAGTTCTCTGATGACAGAAAAATTTAATGTATTGGCTGCAAAATAGTTTATTTATTACTCACATAATAAGCAATATGTGGTCATGGCGGATTTGAGGTATGGGAAGTTTGGGGTATTGATAAGTAACGCAGACAACAGGTGCAGAAACGAGGATGAATATGCATATTACAACATTTAGCAAAGTACAAATGAATCCTTTGTGTCCAAAACAGGAAGAGATTCGCATTGAGGACATTGCCCATGCACAGTCACTTATGACCCGCGCAAACGGGCATTTTCCGGAATTTTATTCCGTTGGGCAACACAGTATTGCTTGTGCCAGAGAAGCAATTGCGAGAAACTACTCATCCAGAGTAGTTCTCGCATGTCTGCTGCATGACGGAAGCGAGGCCTATTTATCGGACATCACCAGACCGGTAAAAGGCGAATTGTCCGAGTACCGCCGCATTGAAAAAAATATGCAGGACGCTATTTATGTTCGTTTTTTGGGACAGATACCTTCCGACGAAGAGATGTCCCAGATCACGGACATTGATAACGCCTGCTTATATTATGAATTTGATCATTATATGGGAGAAAAACTCATGGAACAGGCTCCTCTTCTCGTGACAGATCCTGCTTTTGAGACACTTCCTTTTGCGCAGGTCGAGCAAGAATTCCTTGATTTATTTGCAACATTAACCGTCTAACAACTATCTTCTCGCAAGCCTTTATTGAAATCTCTCTGTATGCTTGTAATACAATCTTTGCCCTGTGCATAGACTGTACAAACAACAATTGTGAGGGAGCATTTTGAGAGAAGATATTGAAAAAAGAGCACTGGAAATCGGTCATTATATTGTCGAAAAAAGTGCCACTGTCCGTCAAACTGCCAGTGTTTTTCGTGTAAGCAAAAGCACCGTACATAAGGATGTCACCGAGCGCCTTCCTGCCATAGATCACACATTAGCCGACGAGGTTCGCACCGTGCTGAATGTGAACAAAGCGGAGCGGCATATTCGCGGAGGATTGGCGACCAAAGAAAAATATCTCCATGCACACGAGGACTGCACTGACTAAAGGGCAGCGTTAATACCGGCACTACCACGAGACAAAACGGCAACCTGTGTATTTATGGCACAAAGTTGCCGCAACTATTTAATCACTTTACATGCTATGGCTGACACTTCGTCACCCAAACTATTTTATTAACCTTACTTGCAACAGCCATTCTCCACGGAAACTATTTGGTAAACTTTCGGTGTTCTTTGGATAATTCCTGATATATGGCGTATCCATTCCAAGAATAATTATACATTGTAACAGTTGCTTTCAACGGGACGACCAGATCCGCCTGTCGCAGTGCAGCTAATACAGCATCCATCTCCTGCCCGGAAATCCCACTAAATATAAGCATCTCACCAATACATGGCATTCCGACTGCCGGAATCGGTGCAGCTCCCGGTATATTAGTGTGGCTTCGAACCGTTCCCACAGCTTTTTGCCCTGCCTTGCCAAGAGCAAGCTCTCCAATCGGATCACCATACTGCGATTTCGCAACCTTATATACGCTGACACCCAATGGGCGCAATGTCTTTTTCAAAGCTTCAAATCGTGTGTCCAACATTTCGTACACTAATATCTTTTTGCTCATACTACGCTTCCCCTCTCCTATAAATATTCTATCTGCATTAATTTTAATCCCTTGGCTGGCGCAGTCGGTCCTGCATTGGCACGGTCCTTTGACGCTATTATGTCCGCAATTTGGGACACCTCTAAATTGCCACGACCGACCTCCAACAGCGTCCCTGCGATAATTCGCACCATATTATACAGAAATCCATTTCCACGAATCCGTATGCGGATCACTTCCGGCTGTTCCCGCTCCACGGTCGCACTGTAAATAGTCCGGACGGTTGACTGCACTTGCGCTCCTGCAGAACAAAAAGCAGCAAAATCATGTTCCCCCACGAACTGCTTTGCCGCCTGATCCATACGTTCTACATCCAAATCTCCATAGCAAAAGAAAGCGGTGTTGCGATATTCCGGCAATGGAAAGGTGCGGTTTAATATCGTATATTCATATGTTTTTCGGCATTCGCAATGTCTTGGATGAAAATCAGCCGTCACCTCACAAGAATCTTGAATAATGACATCCTCGGGCAAACGCTGATTCAAAGCATAGGAAAATTTTTCTCCCGGAATGCGGGATTCCGTATCAAATACCGCAACGTTTCCGCGCGCATGTACTCCTGCATCCGTTCGACTCGCGCCGATCACCTGTATTTCTTCCCCCGTGAGTGCAGTCAGTGCCTCATTAAGTACGCCTTCTATCGTTATCTCACGTGGCTGAACCTGCCAGCCATGATAATTCGTCCCATCATATGCTACTACTAATTTAATTCGTTTCATGCCAATAATCTCCATTCCGGCCCTACGCAGATATGTTCTATTTCCAATCAAACCATCCGGCGTATTTTTTCGCTCAAAGCAGAATCATTCCACCACAGCTTTCCACATCAAAATGCCACGATCCGATCCACGGCAATCAGGACGATCAAATAGCACACGATACTAATATAACCGATCATATCCCGATATCCATAGCGGAGTGGTTTCATTTTTGTTCTGCCCTCTCCACCATGATAACAGCGCGCATCCATCGCATACGCCAATTCATTAGCACGCCGCATTGCCGATGCAAATAACGGCAATAAAATGGGCAGCATATTTTTTAGGCGATGCAAAAAATTGCCGCTCTCAAAATCAGCGCCTCTGGCAAGCTGTGCTTTCATAATTTTATCCAGTTCTTCCATCAGGATTGGAATAAACCGAAGCGCGATCGACATCATCAACGCAAATTCGTGAACCGGTACATGCAGCTTTCGCAACGGCCTCAGCATTTGCTCAATTCCGTCGGTGAGCTGATTCGGTGTCGTTGTCAGCGTCATTAACGAAGATCCGATCATCATAAGGGTCAAACGTACCGTCAAAAAAATACATTTTTGTACGCCCTCTATCGTGATATGAAGCACTCCCAGTGAAAATATCGCCTTGCCCGGTGTGCAAAACAGATGCAGCAGGGCTGTAAATACCAACATCATCATAATTGGCTTAAGACCTTTTACAATAAAACGAAACGGCACATTAGACATTCGTACCATCACGCCAAATATCAACGCCGCAACAACCAATCCTATATAATGATGTACCAAAAACAAGGAAATAATATATAATAAAGTCCCGGCAATCTTAACACGTGGATCCAAGCGATGAAGCAGTGAATCCGTCGCATAATACTGCCCTATTGTTATTTCTCGTAACATCTAATTCCTCCAAATCACTAACAGCCTGTCATTGTAACGTCACACTTCAGCGAGCACTTTCTGTCGATTGTCACTAACAGTCAACGTCTTCTCCCTCTTTCTGTCCATTGTCACTAACAGCCTGTCATCGTGACGTACCTTTTGCATGCCACCACTGCTCGATCAAAGGTAATCCCTCCTCTAACGTGATCGCATCACCAAGCCGACAGCCCGTTGCCTTCTCCAGACGATGAATCAAGTGTGTCATTTGTGGGACACCAAGTCCAATCTGTTCCAACTCGTCCTGATAGTGAAATACTTTCTTTGGAACGCCATCCAATACCAGTTCACCCTCATTCATAACCAAAATACGATCCGCATATTTTGCAACATCGTCCATATTGTGGGACACCAGCACAATACTGATCTGGCGCTCCTCATATAATTTACTTAACAATGTAAGCATTTCTTCTCTGCCGCTTGGATCCAGTCCTGCCATCGGCTCATCCAAAATAAGCAGCTTAGGCGCCATTGCCAACACACCGGCAATCGCTACCCGCCTCTTCTGTCCCCCGGAAAGCGAGAGCGGAGAAACATCCAATAAATTTTCACCAATTCCAACTTGTTTGAGTGCCTCATACGAACGATATTCTACATCCAAATTAGACCACCCTAAATTTCTAGGACCATATTCTACATCCGCAATAACAGACTCCGCAAAAAGCTGATATTCCGGATACTGAAACACTAAACCAACTTGTCCACGCAGACTCCGCATCGAAAAAGATTTGTCATAAATATCTTGTCCATCCCAATAAATGGTACCTTCCGTTGCACGCAAAAGCCCATTCATCAACTGTATCAATGTGGATTTGCCGGAGCCGCTATGCCCCACCAATCCAATAAATTCATGGTCACCAATCTGCAAATTGATGTCTTTCAAAGCATGAAACTCTTTGCCGGTGCCTACACCATAACTATAATTCACATGCTCTAGTATCATCGCCATCACTAATTCCTCCATGCCTGACATTAAGCAAGCAACTGTGCTATCAGCTCATTTCCGTGATCAACACGCCCTGCATCGCTGCTTTAACGAAGCAACTGTTCCATCAGCTCATTTCCGTGATTAACACGCCACATCGCTGCTTTAACGAAGCAATTGTTCCATCAGCTCATCCTCCGTCAAAGTTGCCTTGTCTACCGGAAGCCCTGCAGCCTGCAAAGCTGTCGCAATTTTCGTAATCTCCGGCACATCCAGCTTGCATCTGCGAAGTGCCTCTTCTCGCACGAACACTTCCTTCGGTGTGCCTTCCGTCACAACTTGTCCATCCCCCATCACATATACATAATCGGCATCTACAATCTCTTCCATATAATGTGTGATCAATACGATGGTTATCTTTTCCTTGCGATTTAACTCCTTGATCGTCTTAATAACGGACTCTCGCCCCTTAGGATCTAACATTGCCGTAGGCTCATCCAAAACAATACATTTCGGTCGCATTGCCACGATTCCCGCAATCGCCACACGCTGTTTCTGTCCACCTGACAAATGCATCGGTGACGCATAACGATATGCGCTCATACCTACACTTTGCAAACTTTCTTCTACACGCTGCCATATTTGACGCGACTCTACTCCAATATTTTCAGGGCCAAAGGCAACATCCTCTTCTACAACACCGGCAACTAACTGATTGTCCGGATTTTGGAACACCATCCCTGCTGTCTGGCGAATCTGCAAATGTTTCTCCTCATCTGCCGTGTCCATTCCTGCCACCAAAATCGTTCCTTCTCCAGGCGTGAGCAGTGCACACAAATGCTTCGCAAAAGTAGATTTCCCTGAACCATTTGCGCCGAGTACCGCTACAAAATCTCCCGGCTGCACCTGCATCGAAACATCCTTTAATGCCGGTATCACTTCTATCACTTCGCCATCGCTGTCCCTGCGAAAATACTCAAACCCAACATTCTTTGCATGGATCAAACCAATAAGCCCCTTCCCGTTTTCGCATTGCAGATGCCCCCTCACAGCACATCCCAAACAATGCTTTCAGAATTTTATCTATTATTCTGCCATGGAATAGTCAAATTGTCAAACCAGCCAATGTCCTTCCACAGCGCATAAATCCGCCCCCCACGCTGATTGCCGGATACCCTTTACGAACGAGATCCCTGGCTACGATCAAGCTGATATTACCTCTGTCGCAATACAATACAATGGCTCGTATCTCTTTTTCCTGCTGTTCTAAAATAGTGTCTATATTTTGCTCCAAAGTTTCCCAGTCTGCATACACCGCTCCGGGCAGGTGCCCCTGCTCATAATCTGCTTTTTCGCGCAGATCAAGCAGAATACAACCATCCCTTTGCATATATTCTTTTAGCGTTTCGCAAGATATGATCTTAATCTGCATACGCATTCCCCCACGCTTATTTTCAGTCCTATATAGATATCTTATTCCTTTAACAGAATTTGGTCACTCTCGCCCCGGTACTCCTTTGTAATAAACCGCCTTGCGCCCCTCTCCTAACGGAAGTACGCCCATCGTGAGAAAGAAATCGTCCTGAACCTCCGTTACCAATGCCCCGCCATGCCTTTCCAGCGTCTCCCGGACATTGTGCAGCCCCACTCCATGAAACCAGTCCTCATGAGGCATCTTAACCGGCTGTTGTGGCGGCATTCCATTCTTGGCAAAAATGCGGATCGTGTTGTCTAACATTTCTAATTCAAACAACACATATCGTTTGTCCCTATCTGTTACAAGCGGCACTGCTTTCATTTGATTATCTGTGATATTTCCTATAATCGTTACCAGATCATATTCAGGAATATCCCGCATACGTGCCTCCTCAATATTAACAGTAAGATAACACGGAATATTCATCTCCTGCAGCCGGGTCTTCATATTGCTCAAAATACTATCTACTGCAAGATTACCTATGCAAATGCTTCCATAAGTTTCTTGTAATGTTCCGCTAATACGTTCAATATAGTCCATCGCCCCCTGCGCATCATCTGACTGCAGCTTGGCTCCGATATAGCGCAGATGTTTATTGGCGTCGTGTAACAATCGATTGCCGGATCGAAACGCCGTAGATAACTGTTCATATTTTTCCTTTTGTGTCTCAAGTTGATTATTTAACTGGAACACCTTGCTAGCCCGGATAATATAATCCGATAACTCATCCAACAAATAATATGACACAATGTTCAACAACATAATGCACCCCGTCGCAATATAACTAATATAATCGATATACATGGATTTACGATATAATACGCATAACACAAATATGCAGGCAATCGGTATTGCAAAATATGTGATCAGATAATGTGTTGGAATGTTTTTTTGTTTTTTCTGCAAAAGCATAAGTATCATAAGAAACACTAGCAAAAACAGCTTCGAAATAAACATACCGAGCACATTAATATCCTGGAAATATTTCTCAGATACAACTAAAAAAACAACATTTGCAAAAATTTCCGATACAATTGCTGCTACTTGAAATACCACAACTGCAACAATACGTTTTGCCACTTTAGCATCATACAAAAGTGTCATAGCAAACAGTCCCAAAAGGCTTACCGACATATTAACTGCTATATACGGTGCCACTGTATTAAATACGTAATTAATTCCTTCCATCATCGCAAAAGCGCCCCAAATAACCGCCGTAGAAGCAAATTCTCTGCGCCTTTCCTTGGAAAAATACTTATCGTAAAATACATAGATCAGCAATGCATCGATCACATAACTAAAAATCTCCATTAATATCATTACATTGCTCCTCCTTTTCGCACCAAATATTTTGTGAATTGCTCCTGAAGTTCCTTTACTTTCCTGCGACTTACACTGATACATTCACCATTTTCAAGATGAATCTCCTTCTTCTCCAAACGCCATACAGAAGATAAATTCACCAAATGCGTACGACTCACTCGGATAAAATCCTTATCAACTAACACCCCTTCCAGTTCCTGCAAGGTGTTTTTCACAATATAGTTATCCTGCGTCATATGCACACATAATTTATCCTGTTCCTTCGGCTTTTCTATATATAAAATTTGGTCAATACTCTGCAGCAATTCTCCCTGCTCTGTATGCAATAATATCTTATGGTGATCTGTCCTAAGATAATTCATTGCATTCTGTATCTCCTTAATAAATGAATCCGTTTCTAATGGTTTCATTAAGTATTGAAAGGGCTGCACTCGAAAGCTTTGCTGCATATACTCCGGATAACTCGTTAAAAAGATAATAATAACTTCACGGTTGATCCGGCGCATCTGTTCTGCCACCTGCATTCCTGAAATAAGCGGCATCTCCATGTCTAATAAAATGATATCATATTTTGAATGGTCCGCTTGATATGCTTGGATCAAGTTCCGTCCATCGGTATAATAATCAACCTGCGTCTCTATGTCCGTCTGCACCTCAAGACGAACAAAACATTCTTTGAGTCGATCTAAAATTTGTTGTTCATCGTCACAACATGCTATTCTATATAACATATTCCCATCTCCTTCGCTATTTTCATTTACATTCATACTAGCATATTTTTGCTGTCTATAACCAAAAAACTTTTGAACGGTCGTTTTTTGCCGGTGAACGGTCAATGTTAAACCCTAACACACAATAATCATATTTCCAAAAAACGGACGCTGTCAATCAGCGCCCGTCTCATCAATTCTAATTCGTTATTTCTGTTATTGCTACGCTTATACTATCTGCCATGTAATGTTAAAACCACACTCTTTCGCCTGATTCTGATAGTAATTTAATTCTTTCCAATTCTTATTGACAATAATCTTACATGAAATTTTAAATCCCGGCATAAAGTCAAATCCAGATCCCAAGTCATCCTGATCACAGATCAACAATGAATTGCGAACATCCAATTCTTTTATTCCACTGTCTCCAAATATTACATCCCTCAACTTTGCCTGATTTGACAAGTCTAATTTCGACAGCTTTGTCGTTCCTCGTACATATACCGTCACTAATTCGCGGCAATTTTGTACGTTTAAGGATGTAATCTTGGTCTGTGACGCATTTAGGTGCTTCAATGCCGTATACTTTCTTAAATCCAGCGAGGATATTTTAGTCTCACTACAATCAAGTTCCTCTATAGCACTTGGATTAGGAACGGATAACATCTTAGAAACTTTCGTATTCCGGTATCTCAAAACCTTTAATTTTTTATTAGCAGAAAGATCCATCTTGGATATTTTGCTGTCACTAATATCCAACTCTTCCAACTTTTTATTTTTCTTCACTGAAAGCGTTGTTATTTTTGAACCGCCCACTCTAAGCTCTCGTAAATTTTTCATTTTACTGACATTAAGTTTCTTAATCGATCCGCTATAGTTTAACTTTAATACACGTAATCCATTCGTGCCGTTCAAATTAACTTTCTTTAACTGACTAACCTCCAAATCCACACTACGTAATTTTTTGCAATTTTGTGCCAATATGTTTTTTAATGCAACCGGATAATTACCTTGTGCAATAAGTCGTACAGATGAATCAGAAACATTAAGTTTGTTATAATGGCCTTGATCCAAATGAATTCGATCCAGCTTCTTAAAGCCATGAAAATCAAGTGTACATGGCATTTTTTCTACTGCAAAATAAACATCGTGTAAATTCTTAGACAGTTTTATTTTTCTTACTGTTGTCGCTGCAAGATTAAGAGATCTTAATTTTTTATTCTTACTAAGATCAATAGACTTAACATTAACAGCATACAAGTCTAATGAACGCAAATTTGTAAAATACTGTACTCCTTTCAAAGAAATACTTTTACTTTTCTTAGAATCTACGTTTAAGTATTTTATGCCCTTTATCTCTGCTTTACTTAACTTTCCGTCTTTATTCTTGTCATAACTTTTACGCAGTTCCTTTCGCAAAGCCTTACTAGGAAAATTCTTTTGCGTTATACTGATTTGACGGCTGGAGGCCGCCTCACTATAATTACCTGTTTGTGACATTACTGTTAATGCCATCGCTCCAATCATCATACATTTCAATAATTTTCTCATGATTTATTCCCCTTTCTTTTCCCAAAGATTACTAGCTAGAATTCCTTTGTCCCATATACTGGACTGCACTATTTCTCAACTACTTTTATTTTCCATTTCTTCGCCAGTTTCTTGATCCATTTTTTGTCTGCCTTTCGAAGCTTTTTGTTGATGACGAGTTTCTTTGGTACACCATTTTTTCCTTTATGAAGAGTATATTCATTTGTGATCTGTCTCTTGCGTACATAATTATTCATCACCTTCCACGCAGACACATCAAGCGTTCCAACAGCGCCTTGGCTAGAATATCCCGTATACACGTTATAAACTCCATCTGCTATATCCATATCGCGTGTATATCGATTTGCAAAATACGAATCAACCAATTCATAATAGCCAGACCAACCTTTCGTCTGAACTTTCGGATAAATCACTTTTCCTGTTTTTTTGTTGGAAAGATCCAAATAATGCAGATTTTTATTATGGCTTAGATCCAATGTGTTCACTGTAGAACATGCTGTTCTCAGACTGAACAATTTCGGACAATTTACAAAGCTTAACTTCTTCACTTTTTTTCCATAATACTGTATATGCTGCAGTGATTTGCTTTTTATGGAAATATTGGTCGTGGCATTATTAATCATGCCAAGTTCGGTCAGCTGCGTACATTTGCTAATATTTAATTTGCTCGTTTTATCTCCAATAAATAAACGTTGTAATTTTATTGCACCGGAAGCATTCATCGACTTTATTGCTGTACCGTACAAATGCAGCTCCTTTAATGCAGATGCGCTCTGGGATCCCTTTTTCAATGTCACTTTTGTCAAAGACGGTATACCGCACGCATATACTCGTTTTAATCGCTTCATTTGAGACAGATCAAGCGTTTTATATTTCGCCTTTGTCTGCATACATTCTTTTCCTAATGATAAGTACATTTGCTGTGGCTCTCCTAACCACAACTCCTGCAATGTATTTTTCAATGGGCTGACATCAATACTCTTCAAAGTGCAGTTAATAACATAAAGTTTTTTAAGATTCATTTTTGTCAGTGGTTTAAGATTTAATGCACTAATCTTACAATCTTCCAAGCTCAACGTTTCTAGCTTGGTGGTACTCAAAGGCGTAAGATCCATTTGCTGTGCCGGCATATTTTCAAGAACAAGATATTTCAAAGAACTGTTCTTAAGTGCTGTCAGATCAAGTTTTGTTTTGCTGTTGCCACGCAAATACAGCGATTCTAACTTAGGAAAACAAGCCGACAGATTATCCCCTCTGTAGTCCCATCCTTTCTCAATACCGCCCGCAGCCTGATAGTGCAGGTCCAATTTCAAAGAATGGATATTTCCAAATAGCTGCATTCCCGTAAAATCAATTTTGCTGCCTTCCTTATAATTCTGTGAAATCCGCAGATCCGTATAAGAAAAGGTTGTTACTTTAGCCCTCTCTTCATCAGAGAGTATCCCATCTTTATTTATGTCATATTTATCGACGGATGCCCGGACACAAGCATCTGGGAATGTTTTCTCATCAATCTTTACGGATGCTGCATCTACATGGTTACCGGCACCAAACAAAATTCCTGCCGCCAACAATGCGCTTGCCAAAAACCATTTTACGTTTCTCATATATATCACCCTCTCTTTCATCTCTTAATGAGCTTTGCTCCAGCTTTCTTAGTTGTTTTTTTCAGTTTCTGAACAAGTTTTTTGTTCATCTTTTTGCTGATAACAATCTTTGTCTTGCGAAGCTTTCCTGTGATCTTTACGCTCTTTAACTTCTTATTTTTACTCAGATTGATTTGTCCGATTGCTTTTTGTGTCGTATCGGTAAGCTGCAGCTGCTTTAATTTTTTGCAGCCTGTTACATTTACTTTTTGGATGTTAGCTGTTGTAATGTCCAAACGCTTTGCGTTCGGAAAACATTTTCCAAGCGGCTTGCTCTTAGCCGCAAATTTACCATTAATGCAAACACGTTTGACCTTTGGCGCACTGACGGTACATTCCAGACTGCCATCTTCATCATCCAATAAGACATCTACACTTTCCAGCGTTTTAGATGTGCCGGTCAACTTCACTTTCTGTCCACCATACGAACGTATCACTAATTCCTTTACCTTTGGAAAACATTGAAAGAAATTATCCGCTCTAAAATTCCAATCTCCCTGCACTCTTCCTCCGATATTGTACCTGAGATCCAGCGTTACTGATGTGATATTCGAAAAGTTCTGCATACCGCTAAAATCAACCGCCTGCCCTCCATCTAAGCCGTAACGAAAGAATGTCTTTCCCGTAACAACAAAATACGTAACACCTGCTTTTTCTGCCTCTGGCAAATAATATGTTGAATGTGCCGTGTCATACTCGCACATTTCCTGCACGTAATGGTAAACATACGGATCAGGAAATGTCTTCTCATTCAAGTTGATATTTGCCGCATCTGCTGTTCCTCCTGCAAAGCAGGCGATTCCTAACGCTGCTATCGTACTTAAGATTATTTTTTTCCATTGGATCATATAAAACCCCTCCTTTGATATTAATCAACAATTACTAGCTAGAATTCCTTTGACTGTTCACTTATTATTACAGCAAATCTAATTTCCACCGTCAATACATTCCGCGTAATCTTAAGAATTCTTAAGAATTAACCTCAATATCACAGAAACGGATACCATTGCACGGCATCCGTTTCTTGATTATTTCAATACAATTTCTTAAACCCATATACTGGACTGCACTATTTCTCAACTACTTTTACATGCCACTTCTTAGCAAACTTTTTGATCCATTTCTTGTCTGCTTTGCGAAGCTTTTTGTTGATAACGAGTTTCTTTGTTGTTGAGTTGCATAATGTTTTAACCTGATATTTTTTTACTTTTACAGGCATCTTACGATATTTACTAACATCTACTGTAATACCATACCCGGTATATCGGCATTTTTCAGCACGATCATACTGTTTATAGGATGTATTAAGCTGTTTCGAATTGCTCAATTTAGGTAATATAATCTTCTTAAATCTTGCCTTTCTATTAGCATGAAAGTACACCAATTTTTTATTTTTGCTTAGATCCAAATTTCCCATCGATGCCTTTGATTTCCGATCAATTGTCACCCCGATAAGATTTGGACATCCGGTAACGTTAATTTTTTGTATAACCTTACTGCTTACATCCAAATATTTTAAGCTTCTGTTTTTAATAATAAGCTTCTTCAAAGAATTACTGTCAATGAGCAGCTTCTTTAACCGCTTGCACTGATTGATATTCAAATTCGTAAGTTTACCGCCTACATATACTTCCTCTAAATTAGGTACCACAGATAAATTTAATGATTTTATCTTGTTATTCACAAGATGAATCGTTTTTAATTTATTTAGTTCACATTTCCCCTTGGAATCCTTGACAACAAGGCGTTCTAAGCTGCCGGCATTACATACTTCCAATGTTTCAAGCTTTCTCATATGAGAAATATCTATTGTTTTTAGTGTTGTCATTTCTTCCAACGGATTGCTATTCTGTTGCAAATCTTGCCAACTATTAGCTACATCTAAGCGTTTTAATGTGTCTTTGTAAATCGAAAGATCAAATATTTTATTGCCACCATAATACGCAATTGATATCTGTTCCACTCTCTTAAATCCATAAATCTCTTTCTCTAAATCCTTTACATAATTCATCTGCACAACTCTCGCATTCGGAAAACATTTTCCCCAATCCTGACTGTAACCGCAAAGCTTAGTATGCCCATTTAACGTCGAACACACTGTCAATTGTTCTACTGACGTTATTGGTGCATTAACAGAAACATTAGATGCAGCAATTTCCAAATGCTTTAGATTTCTGTTTGCTGTGGAAAGCGTTACCTGTCCTGTGGCAAATAGATTCAATTTTTCAACATACGGAAACACAGAGAATATATCCGTATTTTTACAATTCCAATATTTGCAGTTATACTTTCCCCCTTGAAAAAGCTGTTCAATTGTAACCTGTTTAAGATTTGTAAAAATCTCCATTCCGGTAAAATCTATTTCCATTCCGGAAGTAACTCCATATGTATACAGATTTTGTCCATTCCAATCCAGCTTAGTCACTGCTTTAATTTCAGCATCAGAAAGTTCTCCATCGCGATTTGTGTCCTGCTTGTTTGCGAAAGTACGAACACATGCATTCGGAAATGTCTTCTCATCAATTTTAACTGATGCCGCATCTGCTGTTCCTCCTGCAAAGCAGGCGATTCCTAACGCTGCTATCGTACTTAAGATTATTTTTTTCCATTGGATCATAATGACCACTCCTTCCTGTTATTATGAATTTTTTTGTTTCCCTTATACCGCAACATAGCAGCATAAGGGATATTACTTTTTTTCTTTGATACATTTAGTACACCAAATATTAATTACAAAATCAATAGTTTGAACGCAATCTTAAGAATTCTTAAGAATTGAAACAGCTCCTACCAATGTGATA
Source organism: Clostridium sp. OM05-6BH (assembly GCF_003481635.1). Classification (NCBI taxonomy): domain Bacteria; kingdom Bacillati; phylum Bacillota; class Clostridia; order Eubacteriales; family Clostridiaceae; genus Clostridium; species Clostridium sp. OM05-6BH. Next base: position 30,198 of record NZ_QULH01000023.1, read on the forward strand.
ATTTTTCCCATGCGGCATCAATATCACACTGTAGCATAATCACTAAAACTATGTTATGCCGTATTGGTATTTCCTCCTTTCTTTTGTTGCAGATATCCTAGCACACTTTTTATGATTGCGAACAAAAAACTTTTGAACGGTCGTTTTTTGCCGGTGAACGGTCAATTTTACAATTTTGTCATTTCATACGTCTTGTTTTCTATTGCTTTTTGTATTACTGACTATTCCAAAAATCATGGAACAAAGTACTATAAACAAGGCAAAATTGATTTCTTTCACATAACATGTCAAAGAATTCCACTTTAAGATTAGTGAGATGCTGTAAATTGCAACTATATATCTGCAAGTCTTTTTCTTTTCGATCTTTCTTTGCTCACTATCTAATGGTTTATTTATACTATCAACCGGAGATAACAGAATAATAATTGCAGATATCAGTGCCATGAACCGCAGATTATCAAAGGTATCAGGAAGTCTCTCTGAGACAAATACTACAGTCAAATAGTATATTATAGATAATCCAAAACACACTTTGGCAGTGTTGGCATGCCAACCACCACCATGACTGCGCATCGGAATTACTATTCCTATAATTACTCTATCTTATATAATGACTTCATTTCACTAACTTATATTTAATATGATATTTCTTGGCATATTTGTACGCATAACTTCCCTTCTTCACATATAAAGTAAGTTTTTTGCATCCACGAAAAGCTGTTTTATCTATCTTTTTAACGGATTTAGGAATTGTTAGTTTGCGAAGGCTTTTGCAGTTACGAAACGTATTTATTCCTATATAGGTACATTTCTTAGGTATATTTACTTTCCGCAATTTTACACAGTCTGCAA
>NZ_QULH01000023.1:31059-32178 GCF_003481635.1 Clostridium sp. OM05-6BH
GTCTGCAAACATTCGAGCGTTTAATCTTGTTATACCATTATACAACTTCGCAGTTTTCAAAGAACGACAACCACTGAACATTTCCTCATTTATTTTGTTTTTATTCATATATTTCCACGTTTTTGCATTCGGCAAAAATCCTTTACCTTGAATATATGCAGATTTCAGACTGGTACATCCCTTAAATAATGCATTTGTATACTGCACATTTGGAGACAGCTTTATATTCGTGAGAGCTCGTGCATTTTTAAATGCAGCCTGTGAATATATACACTTTCTATGATTCTTCACAAAATCCGGCAAATTTTTCATTCTCTTGCATAGATAAAATGCCTGTCGACCCACAAATCGTACATTTTGTCCACCGGTCACTTCTGTTAAATTGGGATTTCCCCAAAATGCCTGTCGTCCGATATACTGAACATCTTTTCCTAAGTCAACTTTACGCAAATGAGACATTCCGGATAATGCAGAATCATCAATAATCTCGATTCCGTTGGGTACTATCAACTGTTCCCACTTCTTCCCTCTAACATAAAACAATTCCTTCACTGGCAAATTATGAAATACTTTGGGAACAATGAACTCTTTGGCAGAAGATGTATCCAACACCATTAGTCTAACTGCTGTCTTGTTACGTATTAATGAATATTCATAAATTCCATCCTTAATCCATTCGGATTCATTACTGGATGGCACTGCATAATCCACAATACTAGGTTCATATCTTCCTACGTCATCTCTTGCCCCTGCCTTCTGTCCCATACAGCCAATTCCCATCAGCAAACTTATTGCGAATAATATACACTTTTTAAAACTTAAATTCATAACTTATCCTCCCATCTTAACCAAAGATTACTAGCTAGAATTCCTTTGACTGTTCACTTATTATTACAGCAAATCTAATTTCCATCGTCAATGCATTCCGCGTAATCTTAATAATTCTTAAGAATTAAACCATATCCTGCCAATGTGACGATTTTCCCCATGCGGCATCAATACTGTAGCATAATTAATAAAACTATATTATGCCGTATTGGTATTCCTCCTCATATAATGACTTTATTTCACTAACTTATATTTAATATGATATTTCTTGGCATATTTGTGCGCATAACT
>NZ_QULH01000024.1:0-30896 GCF_003481635.1 Clostridium sp. OM05-6BH
ATGAATCTGCTTTAAAGAAGATAACAGTATACGGAAAAGTGGAATTGGATGAAACATTTCAATATTGCAAAAAGTTAAAGACAGTGGTGCTAAAGGAAGGAGTCAAGAAACTTGGAGAATATGTTTTTTTCGAATGTCCTAAATTGAGAAGTGTGACGGTTCCTAAAGGCATAAAAAATCTTGGGTGGTACATTGACAGCATATTTTATCATCGTGGATTAAAGTGTAACCTTTCCAACATTACCATAAAAACACCAAAGAACTCAGAAATGTATAAGGAACGTAAATTTTTGAAGAAACGATACAAGATAAAAGTGAAAGTCATCAAGTAGCATTTGCAATAAGTGCTAATAGCGAACAAACTACAGAGCAAAACCAGCGTTTTGCTCTGTTTTTGACTTTATAGGAAACTTCTCGTTTCCTATAAAGCAAAAAACGCTCCGCGAGGATGCGCATCTCGCGGAGAAGAAGTTAGCTGCAAACAGCACCGCTCGAGCGCGAAAGAGTCGCAAGCGACTCTTTGTTCTGTGGAGCTTCTTTAATATTGTGTTCGCAACCCTTTTGGATAATGATTTTTCAGTATGCCTTTTGTGGCTTTGGCAAACCCTAATGGAAATCCCTGATAGCACACAAGCATCCATCCCTGCAATGAGGTAGAGGTCATCAGCGTCTCTCCGTGCAGATACCTTGCAGCTTCTTCCTCTGTAGTTTCATAAGAAAGCATAGAATCTGAACATAATGCTTTGGCAAGCGCATACGATGGTTCGAAACGATTTTTCTTAAGGGTTCCCAAGTGTAGTCCCGGACGAATTACTTTGAGTCCCTTTAGAGATGGAGTCTCCGCTGGGAGCGCATAGAGTTCATCTCCAAAAACAGTAAGGGAGTCCATTGCAATATCTAGGGGTTCATTTGTAAAAACTTGTTTTGCAAAGTCCGTAAAATAGGACAGATCAAAAGTGCTTTTTGACGCTTTTTTCGAATTTTTTTTGGCTCGTTTTTGACGTGTGTCGATCGGATCAGAAGTATCCAATGCTGTGTGTGGATCGCCCTGCCCCTTGCGCAGACGCACAGCGAAGTGCCCTTCACCAGAGATCAGATGGGGATATAAACGCATGGCACCTGCAATGGTGCCATCTTTAATGCCACAGTCTGTCGGAAGAAAATCTTCCCACGGTTCGATAAAATATTCGTCATGTTTATCCAAAAAGTCGGACACTTGTTCTTCATCCTCCTGCGGCGCAAATGTACAGGTAGAATACACCAAGACACCGCCGGGTTTTAACATGGCATCGGCATAAGCTAAGATCATTTCCTGACGTTCTTTGCAAAGTGTGACATTTTCTGGTGACCATTCAGAAATGGCACCGGCATCTTTGCGGAACATCCCCTCCCCGGAACAGGGAGCATCCACTACGATACGATCAAAAAAGAGCGGAAAATGCGAGGCAATACGTTCCGGAGATTCGTTACAGACCAGTGCATTGGTAATGCCCATTCGTTCTACATTTTGAGATAGGATCTTCGCTCTGCCGGGAATGATCTCATTGGAAACGAGCAGTCCCTGCCCCTGCATACGAGCAGCAATCCCGGTACTTTTGCCGCCGGGAGCCGCGCAGAGATCGAGAATACGCTCGCCCGGCATCGGATCTAGCAATGTGATAACAGACATAGCACTTGGATCTTGAATATAATATGCTCCGGCCTCATGTAATATATGTTTGCCGGGGCGTTCGGTACTGCTTACATGAAATCCTTCCGGAATCCATGGGACGTTCGTCAAGGCAAAAGGAAGGACTGGGATGATCTCATCCACAGTCCCTTTTAAAAGATTTAAGCGAAGTCCATAAGAAGTATCCGCATCATAAGATGCGACAAATGCATCATATTCTGCTCCAAGCTGTTTTTTCATACGTGCTAAAAATGCTTCTGGTAAATTCATAGGAGTTTCTCCAAATCTATTTGATCAAATCAGCAATATCGATGTTATCGCCAGTGATTCCAATATGTGCGCCGTCTGCTGCTTCAGCAGTATCTTTATGAGCAAGAAGCCACTTGTTCTGAGCCCACAGAAGATTATCTTCTGCATTCTTAACGGTCAAAGCAGGCTTATCTTCGTTTGTGCCCTTAGGGAGTACGATAACAACACGGAAACCTTCACCAAGCTTGGCACTGCATGGCGCATAATGTAAGGTCGTTGCGTAGAGCTCAACAGCAGTTCCCTTTGGACATAAGAAAGCTTCTGTCTTGGATGAATCAATCTTGCCATCCTGTATATCCTGCTGTCTTGCTACCAATAAGATAACATCATCGGCAGCAATATCGATCTCGCTGTCACGATGATATTCAAAACAATTTAACTTGGTATTTGTTCCATTGCAGTAACCGATCTGGATCGGCATACCACCATAGCAGTTGATCTGAAGATCCTTGTAAGCAGGTGTTGCCTCTAACTCAGCACAGCCCGGAACGTAGATCACAGAATCGGCAGGCTTCTCAGAGCACTTCTCCAATGTGGCAAGTAGTTCGGCATAATCGTAACCGTCTACGACGCGTCCATATACTTCAAATGCTTTGTCATTTACTGATTGTATGTTCATTTTTTCCTCCATTCTGAAACGTCTCTATACGGAGAGAACATTTCGATAAAATAATGTGCCTCAAACTTCGCACATCCGAAATGATCATATCGTCACATATTGCTTATTATGTCAGAATACTTAGCATTTTGCAGCCACAACATAGTGGCTTCTGCCGGCAGAGAACTATAGTAATTGCCTTGCCGCATTTTCGTTTTTGGTGATTTCTAAATTTTGTTGTCTCTGATGATTGATTTACATGCCTTACGTAAACTTAACCGTCCCGGAAGCAAGGCATTCATCATTTTTGAAAGGGACTTTGCGCTCGTCGTTACTTATGTCTTGTATTTCAGAGACATTAAGTAACGTGACGTAGCGCATCGTAGCGAAAGCGTCCCGTCCAAAAATGGATGATACCTTGCTAAACCGGGACATCTCAGACACTCCTTCGGGCATGTATTCATCAGAGACTTAACAAAATAAGAAATCATACAAAAACTCTGCGTTCTGCGGCAATTATCTTAGTTCGCTGTCGGCAGAACAAGTTCATTTGTTGGCTGCAAAATATCCTCTTTATTGCTGACATAATAAGCAATATGTAACCTGACAGCAGCTTCGGATGTGCGAAGCTTGTGTATTTCGATTATTATAGCACACATCTTTTTTTTTGACTATGTATTTATCATGGATCTTCGAACTCTTATATGTTGAGTTGTCAGATTGTTCAAATTTTCCTTGCAAAAACTGTCGCAAATCATATGGAGTTGTGCTATACTGAATAAGATAGTGGGGAGATAGATTCTTAATGAAATGCATCGAGAAAGGTTTGGTGATTACAAATGCGGATAGCACTTGGACAACTGGACATGGTGTGGGAGAATGCAGATGCATCTATAGATAGAGCGGAGACGCTGATCAAGCAGGCAGCGGAAGCCGCGGCAGAATGCATTATATTTCCGGAGATGAGCTTTACCGGAGTCACTCTAAACACGGCAAAAGTGGCAGAAGATCCTAAGGATTCTCGCACAGTGCAGCGAATGAAAGAATTGGCAAAATCTTACAATCTTGCCATTGGCTTTGGATGGGCAGCAAGCCCGGAGGGAGAAGAAAAGCTTGTAACCAATCGCTTTACACTATTGGACAAAGAGGGAACGGTAGTCGGAGAATATAAAAAAATGCATCCGTTTACTTATGGGGGTGAATCGGATTGTTATGCCAAAGGAAATGAAATTGTTACTGTCCCGTTTTTGGGACGGAAGATAGCCCTGTTTATCTGTTATGATCTACGTTTTCCGGAGATCTTTCAGATCGCAGCACGGGAAGCGGATGTTTTGCTGGTGATCGCTAACTGGCCACAGATCAGGCGGGAACATTGGCAGACACTACTGCGGGCACGTGCGATCGAAACACAGTCTTATGTAGTCGGCGTGAATTGCGTGGGAATGCATGATGGCTGTGCGTATTCCGGAGACAGCATGGCAGTAGATTCGATCGGTAATATTTTAGGAATGCTGTCCGGCAGGGAAGGAATTCTTGTTTGTGATCTGGATGACAGAGCGTGGTCATTGCGTCACAAATTCAGCACTAGGGCAGATCGCAGAGAAGATCTGTACCGCACTTATTTTGCTTTAAATAATTAAAGTAAATGACATGGAGGAAGATATGAGACAATATGAAATAGCGATCCGCATTGCACAGGTGCATCATTTAGCGGAAGAAAGAAAATATAAGAAAGCATTGACGGTCATCCAGACGTTAGACATGCGTCAGGTTCGTAATATCAGTGACCTCAAGGTATTTGCGGAGGTGTACACCCGCACAGAGCAGTTTGAGGCGGCGAAGGCAACTTATCTGCGGATTTATAAAAAGTCCAGAACACGCCGTATTTTATATCGTTTGATCTATTTGGCGATACGCACCAATGAACTGGACGATGCAGAAAGCTATTATAAAGAATTTGTACGCATGAATCCAAATAATAGAGATGCTTTGATCTTACGGTACCGCATTGATAAAGCTGCGGGCGTGCCGATCAGTCAGTTGATCGACACATTAAAGAGTCTCAAAGAAGAAGAATACATAGAAGAGTGGGCATATGAGTTAGCGAAACTGTATCAGCAGGCGGGGCGCTACGAGGAATGTGCGGAAGAATGCGAAGATATTAAGTTATGGTTTGGTCAGGGCGAGATCGTAGAACGCGCCAAGCTTTTGCTGGAGCATATTGAAGAGAAAAATCCGCTGCCTTTTATGGATGATAAGGATTTTACGGTTAAGACCGAGAAACCAAATCCGGATGATACCGGATCACTTCCGGCGTTGAATGAATATTTGGAGGCGGGAAATGAACAGGAGATGAAATATCTTAAGAAAGTAGATCCTGCGAAGTTTGAGGAGACGATGGTTAAGACAATATCTGAGGAGGAGCAGGAAAGTGAGTCGGAGATGGACGAACAGTCTGCATCGACAGAGAGTACAGAGAAGTCAGCAGAAGAGGAATCTACAGATATATGGAAACTGGAGACTCCGGTGGAATCGGCTGCGACAGAAGAGGCGCAGGAAATCTTTTCGGATGCTTCGGAAGACGCAGAGTCGGAGAACATTGCAATGGAGACTGCGTCAGAACCGGCTAAAGAACCACAAGAGCCTAGGGCGTCGCAGACAACGGTTACAGCCCAACCGGCAGACAATAAGTACAGCGCGATCAATCCTGCAGATTTTCCAAGAATTTCACAGTCAGGAACCGGGATCACACAGGACCTTGCGGCAGAAATCTCTGCTATTTATGAGGCGGAGCAAAATGAACAGTTAAAAGAAAAAGCAGTTGCTGTATATCAGGAATTGCCAAATAAAACAAATGAAGTATTTGAGCGTATGACAGAATCATCTGCACAGACACCAACAAAAGAGTATGTTCCACTCTCTTCTCAGAACAAAGAAGTTACAGCAGAAGAGACAGATATGGCGCAGACGAATGTCATTCCGACCGTGGATGTACCGGAAGAACCGATGTTTCAGGAGACAGTGGTTATTCCACCGGAGGCAGAGAGAGAATCTTTACCGGAGCAGTCTGCAGAAGAAAATGTATCCGGCAGTGTAGAACAGCCGGTGAATGACGATGTCGTTGATGCAGCTTTCAACGGACAGACGGAACAGGATGCGGCAATGACTGCCGAGTCAGAAATTAACACATCAGAGGAAACACAAATACCAAACGAAGATGGTGATCCGCTGCCAGAGCAGCAGATTGCTGGCACAGAACAAACAGCGGAGGCGGTATTAATGGACGAATTAGAAAAAGAAGTACAGCAGCAGGACGCAGCGATCAGCCAGTCTTTGACCGGAGAAACGCTGCCGGAAAAGGATTTGCCAACGACACGTGCGTTGCATCGTTCTTTTGCCGATATTTTGATCTTGATCGGAGGAGAACTGGATCCATCTCATTTTGTTTTGATGGGAGATGGAGAAGAACGTATTCTTGGAATATCCAAGAAAATAGCAATGGTTATGCGGGAAACAGGATATTTAAGTGCAGGACGTATCGCGCGTATTGATGCAGAACAGTTAAATAGTATGGATCTAATGCAGTTTAAGTCACAGCTTAAAGGCAACTGTCTGTTAGTTACCAGAGCGGCAGATCTGTTATTCCCAACGATCACGAAGATTTTCTCCATTATGGATGAATATTACGGTGACTTTGCAGTGATCTTATCGGATGAGGGAGCGACGTTGGATCAGTTATTCCGTTTTGTTCCGGCGTTGGCAAGAAGATTTAAATATATTATTGATATTTCACAATATACAGAGCAGGACTATCGATAAACAATTGTGGAAGTTAGACTTGACTGGATTTTGAAGTCAGGATATCAGATGCATGGAGGTTAAGTATGGCATATAAATATGAATCCGTGGTGAATGTGATCGGTCATATCAATCCGGATACTGATTCCGTTTGCTCAGCGATTGCATATGCGAATCTGAAGTCGCAGGGTACCGGAGAAAAATATATCCCGAAGAGAGCGGGACAGATCAATGCAGAAACGCAGTTTGTGTTGAAGTATTTTGGTGTGTCGGCACCCGACTATATGGGCGATGTCCGGACACAGGTTATTGATATTGATGTGCAGAGAGTGACTGGTGTTAGTCAGGAAATATCTTTGAAACGTGCATGGGAGTTGATGAAAACAGACACGCTGCAGACACTTCCAATCGTCGATGCTTCCCAAAAGCTGTTGGGGTTGATCACGATTGAAGATATTGCGAAATCCTACATGGATGTGTATGACAGCCGTATCATTTCAAAAGCAGGGACACCATTTCATAATATTGTAGAAACCTTAGATGGCGATATGATACACGGTGATATGGATGAGGAGATTACTTCCGGTAAGTGCCTGATTGCAGCCGCTAACCCGGATCTGATGGAAAGCTATATAGAAAAAGATGATATCGTCATATTGGGAAACCGTTATGAGTCACAGCTTTGTGCCATCGAGATGGGCGCAAAATGTATTATTGTCTGTGATGGTGCATTGGTTTCTTATACGATCAGCCGTCTTGCAGAAAGCAGGGGCTGTTATATTATCAAAACGCCATATGATACGTTTACGGCATCACGTTTGATAAACCAGAGTATCCCAATCCGTTTCTTTATGAAGAGTGAAAATCTGATCACGTTTGGCCTGGGAGAATATTTGGATGATATTCGTGACACGATGGCGAAAAAGAGATACCGGGATTTCCCAATCTTAGATTGGAATGAGAATTATTTTGGTATGATTTCCCGACGAAGTCTGCTCGGTGCGCGTAAGAAAAAGCTGATCTTAGTAGATCATAATGAGCTGACACAGGCAGTAGATGGCATGGAAGAGGCCGAGATCATCGAGATTATCGATCATCACCGTATTGGAAGTATTGAAACAATGGGACCGGTATTTTTCCGCAATCAGCCGTTAGGCTGTACAGCAACGATCATTTATCAAATGTACCGCGAGTCAGGTGTGGAACTCACAGAGAAGATTGCCGGGTTATTGTGCTCCGCAATCTTGTCCGATACGCTGATTTATCGTTCTCCGACCTGCACAGATACAGACCGCGAGGCGGCAGAGGCGCTGGCACAGATCGCCGGTATTGATACGGAACAGTATGCGGCAGAAATGTTTGCGGCGGGCAGCAAATTATCTTCGAAATCTCCGGAAGAAATTTTCTATCAGGATTTCAAGAAATTTGTGGCAAATGACCTTGTATTTGGTGTGGGACAGATCACTTCGATGGATCGTCAGGAACTTGTTGCGATCAAGGATAAATTGTTACCATATATGGAAAAGGCGCTTGCTAACCATGAGGTGGAGATGTTGTTCTTTATGCTGACCGACATTTTGCAGGGTACGACAGAGCTATTGTATCATGGCAATGGGGCAAGAGAATTGGCAGTGAAAGCATTTCATCTGCCTGAAGATACGAAGCAGATCATTTTGCAGGATACGGTTTCTCGTAAGAAGCAGATCATACCTGCGATGATGATCGCAGCACAGGAATAAAAGATAAAGCAGGGAGTATAAATATGTGTCCATTCCTTTGGCAGTAGATGAACGGATACATGGAGGATGAGTATGATAAAAATAGCATTATGTGATGACAATGAGGTGGAAAGAAGATTACTTCGCAAAATAGTAACGGCAGTTTTACAGGAACTACATCAGGAAGTGTTGATCGTGGAGTTTTCCTCAGGTGAAAAGTTACAGCGTAATTTTTCAAGAGGAGATTATGACCTGATCTTTTTGGATGTTTTTATGAAAGAGATGGATGGTATTGCAACCGGACGTGCGATTCGTAAAAAAGATGTCAAAGTGGAGATCATATTGGCAACCGGAAGTGATCAATATCTGCGGGAAGGCTATGAACTGCATGCGTTTGCATATCTGATGAAACCCTATGATGTAATGCAGGTACGTGCAACGATATGTGATTACTTTTCGAGAAATCAGGTCAGTACACATGATGAAGATATGGAGTTTTTGCGTTTCAGCGTTCAGCAGAAGAAATTCTGCATTAAACAGAGAGAAATTAGTGTGATAGAGTCGGAGGGGCGCGTGGTATATATTTATCATGGAGATGAAAAATATCGTGCATATCAGCGGCTTAACACGATCGAGCAAAAACTCAATATGAAATATTTTTTGCGCTGTAATCAAAGCTATATTATTAACGTGGAGCAGGTCGATGGCGTCATTGATTACGATTTTCATATGAAAAACGGCATGGTGATCCCGATCCGCAAACGCGATAAAAAAGATATTGTACAAAAATATTATCAGAAAAAAAGTGAACTCACCGATTGACAAAGTGGGAAGTTTCCGTGCAGCAAGCCGGTATTATTCTATATTGCCGTTGTGTGAAGGAAGAAAAAAATTCTCAGAAAGGAAAAGAATGAGAGCTCTATTAAAAGTGGTAAGTTATATTGTGATTTCATTATTAGTTGTTGTATTTGGGGTGTATGTACAAAGCAGATCATCATATAATATGTCAATTGTATATGCATATTGTTTTTATAACATAATAGTGACTATAAAAAGGGAAAAAGTGGTTTTACAAAAATTTATAGAATAAAGTTTGTAAATAATTATTGTTAATGGTGGCTACATGGAAAGGAAGAGGTAATCTATGAAAAGAACATATTGTATTGTAATATTTTTGGTGGCAACTGTGTTGATAAGTGTATGTTTGCATAAGCATTATGTAGATAATAATGCACATGAAAGAGCAAAAAGTAACCATAAGGAATCCGATAGCTATTCTAACAGAAACGATATGAATACTGCATTCTGTCTTGATGCAAAGAAAGTAGGAAGTCATATAAAAAAAAAAATGTTTGTGAATGTAGATGAGTTTTTTGAAGATAATGAAAAATATAAGGATTTAACAAGCCTTGTGGATGCAATAGCAAAAGAAACTCCTGATTTACCGGTAAGCGGTCAAAAAGAATTTTATGTATCTAAAACCGCTATTTATTATTGGAAACCAAAGGACAATAGTATCAATAAGACGATGGTTGATTTATTTGTTTTTTCTAAAGACAAACAAAGTATATTTGAATATACTATGTTATATCGTAATGGAAAATTTACAGGTGGAAGTATTAATAAATTAGATGTTTTTACAACAGATGTCATATTGAAACACAAAAAAACACGTTTTGTGATTTTCCATGAAGTAGATGAAAATTCAAATTCATCAGCGCCGATTTTATTATCTGAAAACAATCAGTTATATCAAGCGGCAGGTAGTAGTGAATACAATGTAAGAGGAGACTATTTTGAGAAGTTAGCTGCATTATCATTTTCGTATAATACCCTTACTGAAAATGCAAATTTAAAGAAAATTGTGTTAAAATAAAATAGAAAAGGAATGGTGAAGAATATGAAGAAAAACATTATATTGTTGAAAGTAATTCCTATTGAAAGAAAATAACCTGTTGACAAAGTGAAAAGATAGTATTAAGATTACGAATACGAAGAAGTGAAAACGTTGATGAGACGAGTACATTTCATGCGTGATGACAGAGAGAGATGGGAATCGGCAGATGCCGAGGCGCTGGAACATCTTATCACAAAGAAGTGGAAAACTACCTCGGAGTGACCCCAATCCGGTCCGGCCGACACCGTTATCGTCGAATGAGTTGCAGTGACAGAAGATGCTCACTGAACAAGGGTGGAACCGCGCTGATATTACGTCCCTTCTATAGAGATATAGAAGGGACTTTTTTATTTTATAGGAAACTGCTCGTTTCCTATAAAACAAAAAAGCTCTGCCCTTTCCGAACAATGCTTACAACTTCGCCGTCCGTGTGCTGCCTGACGGTGTAGTTATAATAACACGCAGCACAGAAAAGAGGAAAATCATGAAGATTACATTAAAAGATGGCTCTTTCAAAGAGTATGAGAGTGCAATGGCAGTCATTGATATTGCAAAAGATATTAGTGAAGGTCTGGCACGTGTTGCTTGTGTCGCAGAAGTAGATGGAAAGATCGTTGATCTTCGAACTACCGTAGATAAAGATTGTACCTTGAATATTTTAACCTTCGATTCTGAGGAAGGTAAGAAAGCATACCGCCATACCTGTGCACACGTTATGGCAGAGGCAGTAAAGCACTTGTATCCGGACGCAAAGCTGACGATCGGACCTGCGATCGACAACGGTTTTTATTATGATTTTGATATGCCAAGTCTGACAAGAGAAGACTTAGATGCGATTGAAAAAGAGATGAAGAAGATCATCAAAAAAGGCGATAAGTTGGAGTATTTTACATTGCCTAAGGATGAGGCGATTAAGCTGATGACAGAGCGCGATGAGCCATATAAAGTAGAGATGATCAAAGAGCATGGAGACGATGAGACATTATCCTTCTATCAGCAGGGCGATTTCATTGAGTTCTGTGCCGGACCACACTTGATGAGTACAAAGCAGATCAAGGCATTTAAGCTTACTTCTTCCTCAGGAGCTTATTGGAGAGGCGATGAGAAGAACAAGATGCTGACTCGTGTTTATGGTACAGCATATAACAAAAAAGCAGATCTGGAAGAGTATTTAGAGTATCTTGCAGATGTTAAGAACCGTGACCACAACAAGCTAGGCCGTGAGATGGATCTGTTTACAACGGTTGATGTAATCGGACAGGGTCTTCCATTGTTCATGCCAAAGGGAACAAAAATGATCCAGAAATTACAGCGTTGGATCGAGGATCTGGAGGATAATGAGTGGGGTTATGTTCGTACTCGTACACCACTGATGGCGAAGTCCGATCTGTACAAGATTTCCGATCACTGGGGACATTACAAAGAGGGTATGTTCATTCTCGGTGAGGATGATGAAGATGAGGAAGGCAACAGCATTTCCGGTAATGACATCTTTGCACTCCGTCCAATGACCTGCCCATTCCAGTATTATGTATACAAGGCTCGTCAGAAATCTTACCGTGATCTGCCATACCGCATGGGTGAGACATCTACCCTGTTCCGTAATGAGGATTCCGGAGAGATGCATGGACTTACTCGTGTACGTCAGTTTACGATCTCCGAGGGACATCTGGTATGTATGCCGGAGCAGATCGCAGACGAATTTAAAAATTGTGTAAATCTTGCAAAATATTGCTTGGAGACACTTGGCTTAGAGGAAGATGTAACATATCGTATGTCTAAGTGGGATCCGGAAAATCCGGACAAATATCTTGGTGACGCGGCAGAGTGGGACCGCGTTGAGGGCGCAATGCGTGAGATTTTGGATGACATCGGTCTGGAATATACAGAGGAAGCCGGCGAAGCTGCTTTCTATGGTCCTAAGCTTGATATTCAGGCTAAGAATGTATATGGCAAAGAGGATACGATGATTACGATCCAGCTTGATATGTTCTTGGCTGAGCGTTTTGATATGTATTATATTGATCAGAATGGTGATAAGAAACGTCCATATATCATTCATAGAACCTCTCTTGGATGCTATGAGCGTACCCTTGCATGGCTGATTGAAAAATATGCCGGTAAATTCCCAACATGGCTTTGCCCGGAGCAGGTTCGTGTACTTCCGATTTCTGAGAAATACGCAGACTATGCCGAGAAAGTTTTGGCAGAACTCAAGAAAAACGGTATTGACGCAACGGTGGATAACCGTTCTGAGAAGATCGGTTACAAGATTCGAGAGGCAAGACTGGATAAGCTTCCTTATATGCTCGTTGTTGGTGCAAAAGAAGAGGAAGAGAATAAAGTTTCTGTTCGCAGCCGCTTTGCAGGTGATGAGGGCGTGAAAGATCTGTCCGAATTTATCGATGCGATCTGCAAGGAGATCCGCACAAAAGAGATCCGCAAGGAAGAGCCACAGGATCAGGATAACAAATAATGTGATTGTGGGAACCTGCAGTCAAGCAAAAGTTTTGTGTCGACAGACCGCATAAGCAGGAGTAGAAGCATGGTCAAAAAGAAAGAATCCGGTGGAGTGTATTACTCCTCCGGAGAATTTGCACGAATGGCACAGATCACTGTGCGTACAGTGCGTTATTATGATAAACAGAATATCCTAAAACCGTCCCTTGTCACGCCGACAGGGGCGCGTTTTTATACGGAAGAAGATTTTGCCAGACTGCAGCAGATCATGCTGCTAAAATATCTTGGTTTTTCGTTGGAAGATATTCGTGAGTTGACAGTGAATGACAGCGATTATTCGTATTTGGAACATTCGCTGGAACAGCAGCAAAATCTTGTGCGTGACCGTATTGAGCAGTTGCAGCTTGTGGAGCAGGCGATTGGTGAGACGGTAACGGAGATCAGGCAGCAACAGAATGTAGACTGGAACCGTATGCGGGAATTGATCCATTTGACGGGCATGGAAAACAGTCTCAAGGCGCAGTATCGCAACTCGACCAATATATCGGCAAGGATCCGATTACATCGTCTATTTTCCAGCAATAAGCAGGGGTGGTTTCCTTGGATCTATGAACAATGCCAGATCACAGAAGGCATGAAGATCTTGGAACTGGGCTGCGGCAATGGTCGTCTGTGGATAGAGAATAAAGCCAAGCTTCCTGCAGATTGTGAGATCATTTTATCGGATATTTCAGAGGGAATGATTCGAGATGTCCGTCGTGAACAAAGTCTGCAGGATGACCGATTTTCCTTTGCGGCGTTTGACTGCCATGCGATTCCGTATGAGGATGCATCCTTTGATCTTGTGATTGCAAATCATGTCCTCTTTTATTGCAAAGATGTGGACCGTGTCTGCAGTGAGGTTGGCCGTGTGTTAAAACCGGGTGGACGATTTGTGTGTGGAACGTATGGTGTGGCGCATATGCAGGAAGTGAGCCGGCTTGTTACACAGTTTGACGATCGGATCACGTTGTCCGGCGAGAATTTGTATGAGCACTTTGGCAAAGAAAATGGTGCACAGGCACTTGCACCATATTTTGCGGAGGTGGACTGGCAGCAATACGAGGATGCACTTATCGTGACGCAGGCAGAGCCGTTGATCGAATATGTGTTGTCGTGTCATGGCAATCAGAACCAGTATATTTTGGAGAAATACAACAAATTTCGCAAATACGTCGAGGGACAGATTCGCAATGGATATACAATCACAAAGGATGCCGGGATATTTATCAGTGTAACGGATGCAAACGATTCGCAATGATCGGTGAGAGGTGATTGACGGTAAATGATTGATAACAATATACAGAAGTTGCATCAATTGATACAGTTAGCAGTAATGTGCAGAATTATTTGGTAAAATACCACAAAATCAGGCGTGCAATATTGTATACTATTCACAAAAATGAAAAAACTACTTGAAGGTGACGTAACGTCACCTTTTAGTATGCAATTAGACAAAATGAATTGCAGAATAAGAGACAGATGCTGTTAGGATAGAACGTCCAGTTATCCGGAGCATCAGAAACAGTTTTAGTTTTTTATAGGAAAGGAATGGTAACACAATGAAGGGAATAATTCTTGCCGGTGGTTCCGGAACCAGATTGTATCCATTGACGAAAGTAACCAGTAAACAGCTTTTGCCGGTTTATGATAAACCGATGATCTATTATCCATTGTCTGTATTGATGGATGCCAAGATCAAAGATATTTTGATCATTTCCACTCCGGAGGATACACCTCGTTTTGAGGCGTTGTTAGGAGACGGACATCAGTTTGGAGTGCAGTTGAGCTATGCGGTACAGGAGAGCCCGGACGGTCTTGCACAGGCATTTATTATCGGCGAGGAATTTATCGGCGATGACTGCGTTGCTATGGTGCTTGGTGACAATATTTTTGCCGGACATGGTTTTAAGAAAAGATTGCATGCGGCAGTAGAGAATGCGGAACAGAAGAAAGAAGCTACGGTGTTTGGATATTATGTAGATGATCCGGAACGTTTTGGTATTGTCGAGTTTGATGAGAATGGAAAGGCAGTTTCCATCGAGGAGAAGCCGGAGAAACCAAAGAGTAATTATTGTGTCACCGGACTTTACTTCTATGATAATGATGTTGTGAAACTTGCCAAGAGTTTGAAACCATCTGCGAGAAATGAGCTTGAGATCACGGATCTGAATAGAATGTACCTGGAACAGGGAAGACTGAATGTAGAGCTTTTGGGACAGGGCTTTACTTGGCTGGATACCGGTACTCATGAGAGCTTGGTAGATGCAACGAACTTTGTCAAGACGGTTGAAGTGCATCAGCACCGCAAGATTGCCTGCTTGGAAGAAATCGCATACCGCAATGGTTGGATCACCAAAGAAGATGTATTGGAAGTATATGAAGAAGTTAAGAAAAACCAATATGGTAAATATTTGATGGATGTACTGGAGGGAAAATATTATGAGTAAGACAATTATTGTGACAGGTGGAGCAGGATTTATCGGCAGCAACTTTGTATTCCATATGTTGAATACATACCCGGATTACCGCATTGTATGTTTGGACTGCCTGACGTATGCCGGCAATTTATCAACATTAGCACCGGTTATGGATAATCCGAATTTCCGTTTTGTAAAAGAAGATATTACCGATCGTGATGCCGTTTATCAGTTGTTTGAGGAAGAGCATCCGGATATCGTTGTGAATTTTGCAGCGGAAAGCCACGTTGACCGTTCTATCGAGGATCCGGAAGTATTTCTTCGCACGAATATCCTTGGTACGGCGGTACTTATGGATGCATGCCGTAAATATGGCATTGAGCGTTATCATCAGGTATCTACCGATGAAGTGTATGGAGATCTTCCTTTGGACCGCCCGGATCTGTTCTTTACCGAGGAAACACCGATCCATACTTCCAGTCCATATTCTTCCAGTAAGGCATCTGCGGATCTGTTAGTATTGGCATATCACCGCACATACGGTTTGCCGGTAACGATCAGCCGCTGCTCTAACAACTATGGACCATACCATTTTCCGGAGAAATTGATCCCGCTGATGATCGCAAATGCGCTGAATGATAAGCCGCTTCCGGTATACGGCAAGGGAGAAAATGTCCGTGACTGGCTGTATGTAGAGGATCATTGCCGTGCTATTGACTTGATCATTCATAAGGGCAGAGTCGGTGAAGTATATAATGTAGGTGGTCACAATGAGATGACCAACATTGATATTGTTAAGATTATTTGTAAAGAACTTGGCAAGCCGGAGAGTTTGATCACATATGTCGCTGACCGTAAGGGCCACGATATGCGTTATGCGATCGATCCAACAAAGATCCACAGTGAGCTTGGATGGCTTCCGGAGACAAAGTTTGCCGATGGTATCAAGAAGACAATCCAGTGGTACTTGGATAACCGTGAGTGGTGGGAGACGATCATTTCGGGAGAGTATCAGAACTATTATGCAAAAATGTATGGAAATCGTTCCGAGGAGAAATAAGAAATGAAAGTATTTGTAACAGGAGTCGGCGGACAGCTTGGCTATGATGTGATGAATGAATTGCACCAAAGAGGAATAGAGAGTATCGGCAGTGATGTTTTGCCGGAGGTGACCTCTATTGATGCACCGTATTATTCACTGGACATTACGGATGGGGTTGCTGTGAGTGCGATGCTGGAAAAATTGAAACCGGATGCGGTGATCCATTGTGCTGCTTGGACTGCGGTAGATGCTGCAGAAGATGAGGATAAGCAGGAGACCGTACGTAAGGTCAACGTAGAGGGAACGAAAAATATTGCTGCTGAGTGTGGAGCGTTAGACATCCCGATGATGTATATCAGTACAGATTATGTGTTTGACGGTCAGGGACAGACACCTTGGAAGCCGGACTGTAAGGAGTATGCACCGCTTAATGTTTATGGTGAAACGAAATTGGCGGGAGAGCTTGCAGTGGCAGAGTTTGCATCTAGATTTTTCATTGTGCGTATCGCCTGGGTATTTGGCTTAAATGGCAATAATTTCATCAAAACCATGTTAAAAGTCGGAAAAACGCATGACACGCTGACGGTTGTAGACGATCAGATCGGAACACCGACTTACACATATGACTTGGCAAGGCTGTTAGTTGATATGATCCAGACGGATAAGTATGGTTATTATCATGCGACCAATGAAGGTGGCTATATCAGTTGGTACGACTTTGCGCGGGAGATCTTTGCACAGGCGGCAGCGCTTGGTCACGAAGAATATGATGCAGCGCATTTGACGGTAAAGCCGGTGACAACGGCAGAATATGGAGCGTCGAAAGCAGCAAGACCGTTTAACAGCAGACTGGATAAGAGTAAGCTTACCGAGCAGGGATTTACACCGCTCCCAACTTGGCAGGATGCGCTGACACGGTATTTGCAGGAAGTGCTGTAATTGAATGTATACTGAAATGTTCGTAGGACAGAGAGTTGCTGTGATGTAATGGTGTATCCGTGGAACAGAAAACTGTTATAATATAAAGGTGTGTCCGTGGGACAGAAAGCTGCTATGATGCAAAGGTGTGTCCGTGGGGCAGAAAGCTGCTATGATATAAAGGCGTGCCTGGGGATCAGACTACAGGACGGGAAAGGAATATGGGATTCATATGGGACAGATAAAAGTAGAGAAAAATGCAGGTGGTATTGAAGGGTTGTGTGTGATCGAGCCAAAGGTATTTGGCGATAACCGCGGTTATTTTGTAGAGACTTACAATAAGCAGGATATGGTGGCAGAGGGACTGGATATGGAATTTGTACAGGATAATCAGTCCCAGTCTACCAAAGGAGTGCTTCGTGGTCTGCACTTCCAAAAGCAGTATCCGCAGGGAAAACTTGTGCGGGTCACAAAGGGATGTGTTTTTGATGTAGCAGTTGACTTACGTACCGGCAGCAAGACCTATGGAAAGTGGTTCGGTGTGGAGTTGTCCGAGGACAATTTCAAGCAGTTTTACATTCCGGAAGGATTTGCACATGGATTTTTGGTATTGTCGGATATAGCAGTTTTTTGCTACAAATGTACGGATTTTTATCATCCGGGAGACGAGGGCGGTCTTGCTTGGAATGACCCGGAGATTGGCGTGGACTGGCCGGAACTGACAGGTGAGTACAAAGGAACTGCCTCAGCGGAAGGATATGCTTTGGCAGACGGTACCCCACTTAACTTGAGTGATAAAGATCAGTTGTGGCATGGTCTGAAAGATACGTTCCACTTTGATATGTAAGGAACCCAAACTTCGCACATGCGAAACTATCATGTGCGAAGTTTGAGTGAGAAATATGGGAATACGAGCCTTGGCGCTGTGTGCAGAGATGTGCGCAGTGTCTTTTTTAATGTGCGCCTTGCGGTGCACGTCGCTAATGGGTGAAAGTCCCGAATCCGCCCTAGTAGTGGGAAGGACTGAATTTTAGGAGATGTGAGTAAATGAATGTAACCAAAGATGGATTTAAGAACAGACAACTTCATATAGAGGACTATCTGCAAATGGTATCTGCGGAACAGAAAGAGTATACAGAAGTGTTCACCCATTCAAGGATTACTGAAAAAATCACAAAAAAGTCACCAAAGTTTTTCTTTGAATTTTGTGGATAATTTACAAAAAAATATGACAATAAATGCCAGTTACTTGTTTTAGCTGCGATTATTTCAGTGTATTTCGAGTTTCTGAAAAAGATGTTTGTTGTAAAATTTCGGAAAAAAGTTGTACATGCCATGTGATATGCTTTTTTTGCTGAACGGTGTAAAGATTTATCTGGCATCGTTTCCTCGCATGAAAACAAGGACACGAAAAAAGGAGGAAAAAGAGATAAATTTCTGACCAAGGTGTTGCATTAAAAATGAAAAAGTTAGCTGTTTTTTATTTTTCTTTTGCATATGATAGTGGGCATCCATACGGAATGGATTATGCAAAAGAAATTACGGAAAATGAAAATATTTATGTTGACTTTAATGCTATAGTTGGTTGGGCTCAAAAAGAAGGAATAGTTGATAAATAATTCAGATAAAGGTAGCGGCAATACACTTTAGTCGAGTAGTCAAGCTGCTGAAAAAACAAAAGTTCAAAGTATCTGAATTATATTAAATCACAATATTAAAAGAAAGGAAATGTGTGGTAATTAATTTTATAATTATCATACAAGGAACATATGCAAATATTTGACGTAATAAAAGGTGAAATAAATAATAGAACATTCGTATGGAAGTTTCCAGGAGAAGATTTTAATACTCATTCAACCCTGATTGTACATGAAACACAAGAGGCAGCTTTTTTTAAAGATGGTCAGTTGACGGATATCTTTCAACCGGGATCATATAAGTTGCATACTAAAAATATACCTATTTTAAACAAGCTTATCAATTTGCCGAATGATGGAATATCGCAATTTCATTGTGAAGTATATTTTGTAAACAAGACGGAACAAATGGCAATTAATTGGGGTGTGGGAGACATAAAATATAGTGATCCAAGCATGAATTTGCCGCCATTTGCTATTAGTACGTCCGGTGAAATGAGTATTAAAGTAGTAGATTCCAAAAAAATATTATTGAAATTGGTTGGAACGGAGACGCAATTCGATCAAGAACATATGATGAGATATTTTAAGGGGATTATAATTTCATGCATCAAACAATGGCTTCCGGCAATTTTAAGAGAAGAAAATGCTTCGATTTTTAATCTTGAGAGTAATCCAATGGGGATTGCAGAACAACTTAAAAAGGCAATTTCCAGTTATATGTTTGAATATGGAATAGCGTTGGTGAATCTATACGTGAATAATATCAATGTATCCGCTGATGATCCTAATTATCAAATGTATAAACGTTTATGGTCTCAAAATACTTTCTTGGATCTGGAAGAAAAAAATCGGATAAAAGAAGCTGCAATCAATGCAAATGTCAGAATTACGGAGCATATGGCAGATGAGGAAATAAAAAAGCGCGATGCAATCGCTCAAAGTATTGCTAATAAAACTCTTAATATGACAGAACATCAGCGAAGAGGATTTGGGGTGATGGATATTGCGGCAGCTAATGAAGGAATTGGAAGAAGTAGTGCACCAATGATGGGAGTTGGAATGGGAATGGGGATGGCACCATTTATTAGTCAGACAATGGGTAGTTTTGGAAATGAAATTCAGGGAAGTAGTCTAATGACACCGATTTCAGACAATGATAGTGCAAATATAAAGGTAACCCCTAGCAACGTCAACGAGGATAGTGATGATATACCGGGAATGATTCATTTGAAAACACCAGGAGAAAATACATCCAATGAAACACATCACGTTGATGATGAAGAGTATATGAAAAGGTTAAGACGTTTGAAAATGGCTTGGCAGGAAGGATTATACACTGATGAGGAGTTCAAAATCGAACGAGAAAAATTAAAGGATTTATTATAATGAGGAGGTACTTATGATACTAAAGTGTGAAGTATGCGGAGCAAATATTGATTTTGATGAAAGTACATCAATAGCAACGTGCAAGTATTGTGATTCGAAAATGATTGTATCCAAAAATAAGGATAAAATAGAAAATTTATTTAATCGTGCTACGTTTTTAAGACAAAATCTGGATTTTGATGGTGCAATATCTGTTTTTGAAGATTTACTTCGAGAAGATTATAAAGATTCAGCGGCTCATTGGGGAATGGTTTTAAGCCGATATGGTATTGAGTATGTAAATGATATTGGGGGAGAAAGGAAGCCAACATGTCATAGAATACAGGATCATTCTATTTTTGATGATCCGGATTATAAGGCAGCATTGCAAAATGCGGATATATACGAATCTTATGTTTTTCAAGAAGAAGCGAAAAAAATTGACGAAATTTATAATAAGTATATTAAAATTGTTAAAGAGGAGAAGCCATATGATGTTTTTATATGTTACAAAGATAAAATGGAAAATGGAGAGCCTACAGAAGACAGCATGATAGCATATAATATTTATAACTCGTTAGAGCAGGCGGGATACCGCACATTTTTTGCAAAAAAATCATTGGAAAGTAAGTTGGGACAAGAGTATGAACCGTACATATATGCTGCATTGATGAGTGCAACGGTAATGATTGTTTTGGGAACTAAAACGGAGTATTATAATTCTACCTGGGTAAAGAACGAATGGTCTCGTTTTTTGGAATTAAAGAAAGAAAATAAGAACAAAACACTGATTGCGTGTTTTAAGAATATGTCTCCATATGAAATGCCAATGGAATTTTCAGCATTTCAGTCTTTTGATTTGAACAAAATAGGCTATGTGGAATATCTGGTAGAGGGTGTTAATCACGTTATTCAGAACAGCAAAAGAAAGAATGGGGTTCTCCCGAATGACGAAACATCTGAGGTGAACCGTTTAGCAGCCAATGCGGAAACCTTTATGAGACTGAATGAAACTCAAAAAGCATATGAATTATACATTGAAATGCAAAACAGGTATCCGGAAGATTATCGTGGGTGGTGGGGAGTACCCTATGTACAAAGTGAGTGTTTAACTCGTTTGGACAATGAGTTGGCTTCTGAGATGCAAAATATGGTACAACATGCAATTACTGTTGCAAATCCAGATAAGGCGAAAATGATACAGGAGGAGTGGAAAGATTATATAAGAAGACTACAGGAGCAGAATAAGCGACTGAAAATAAGTGAAGCAGAAGAAGAGAAAAATAATTATCAAAATCAGATTGCAGGATATAGTGATGTATCGCTGGAGATCAGTCAGAAGAGGGAACAGACTAAAATGTTGCAGTTGCAGCTGAACGAACTGAAACCTAAAATAGAGAAATTATCAAAACCTCATGATTTCAGATTATCAATTATAGTATATATTGTTTGTGGACTGTTTTACTTTGTTACGGGGGGCATACTGAATGGCGTGTGCTCAAGCATAGCAATCCTTATTATATGGGGAATTTATTATGCTGTTGTTTCGCATATTGAACCGCTTATAAAAATGCCAATGTTGTGGAAGAAACAAAAAGAATATGATGATATTGCCCTAAAAAAGCAGAAAATTGAATCTTGTATTGCTGATTTGGAAAAACAAAAATACACGTATGAAACATGCGTAAATAAAATAAGAGAATTAGAGGATTATATACAGGAATTGAGAGGTTAATGAAGTATGGCACAGGTGTATGAATTAGCAGATAATCGTTTCTTGGCAGTTGATATGCTGGAAATTGTTACTTTCTCTGACACAACTTCAGATTTTGAAAGTGTTTTAGGAGAGTTGTATAGACTTGAAAATCAGAATGTTGCTTATGAAATTATTTGGTTGACTGAGAAAGTTGATAATCAATCATATATCTCGAAAATCCATATTTATATTGTTGTACGTAAGATAGACAACGTCAGTGCAGAAGCCGCATCGTGCGTTAAAATGCTTATAAATAACATTCGAAATATAGTATCGGATTTTGGATATTCTTATCAAGACTCAGAACATTGCCGTCAGACTTTCGATGATCTTTGGAGACAGAATGTAAAAAGTCGGGTATATGCTGTGGAGAAAAAGGAAAAGGTGGTTATTAATCCATCCGGTGTTTGTCCATTTTATTATACAGAG
This sequence comes from Clostridium sp. OM05-6BH, assembly GCF_003481635.1. Classification (NCBI taxonomy): domain Bacteria; kingdom Bacillati; phylum Bacillota; class Clostridia; order Eubacteriales; family Clostridiaceae; genus Clostridium; species Clostridium sp. OM05-6BH. The sequence continues at coordinate 22,059 of NZ_QULH01000024.1, forward strand.
ATCATTCCATCAAATAATACTGAGGGGCTGGCATCTTTGATCAATGCCTTGAGTCAGAGGGAGAACTGTGGTATTTCGTTTGGCATAATACCAACAAAATTGTATGAGAATGAAGTCGCAATATTAGTGCAACATTGTTCTGAACTGGAAGGATTATCAAAAGGAATATCTGTTAATGGACAACTTGTAAAGGATTCATGTGCTCAGGAACCTTTTGAAGTATTATCTTATTACAAAGATAATCGGGATGCACCTATGTTTTTATCAAATATATTGACTTTTGGAACTAAAGAAGATTGCGCTGTATTATCTAACAAAATTATCAGTCTTTTACAAGGTGGAGACAGTAATATTGGTGGTTTTGAAGCGAGTTATGTTGATATATCAAAAAGTATTGGTAGCATAATCAATGAATTTCCTAACTATATATGGAATGTAAGTGCATTATTAATGTACAAATATAGAAATATGAAAATTCGTAAATACATTCCACTCTCCAATTATTTGTATCGGCTTCCGTTGATGATGACAATCGAAGAATTGATTTCCTTTTTTCGTTTACCGGTTTACGATGGAAATATGTCAGGTGTTGAGGGAACCAGATATAAAAAGCAAAGAGAACAGTTAAAAGAAGAGGTCGTTAGTGATTCTAATATAAAGTTTGGACAATTAATATCATCAGATATGAAAAAGGTTACTATTGGTTGTGATGAAAGAATACTGTCAAAGCATGTATTGATTGTGGGAATGCCAGGAACCGGTAAAACAACCTTTTCTATTAATTTGATGCTGCAATTTGCTGAAAGAAACATTCCGTTTTTGATTGTCGAACCGACTAAGACAGAGTATAGAGCATTGATAGAACAACTACCAGATATACAAATTTTTACACCGGGAAATGTTAGTGTTTCTCCATTTATTATTAATCCGTTTATCCCATTAAAAGGAATTACGGTGGAACAATATAAACCTGTTTTGGTAAGTGCATTTATGGCTGCTTTTTCTATGCCATCACCATTAGATTTATTATTCCAAAACGCTATACAACAATGCTATACGAAATACGGGTGGAAAGATTACAGTACGTCTGATGACAGTGATGTTACTATATTTGGCTTACACGAATTTATTTTAGTGTTTAAGAAGTTGCTCCAAACATCAAATTATAGCAAAGATGTAAAATCAAATTTGGAAACAGCAGGTGTTATGCGATTGATGAATTTAATTGATATGAATAGCAATATTTATGATTCAATCAATACTATACCTATTGAGGATTTAATTTCAAGACCGACTATTATAGAACTAAATTCTATAGAAAACATGGAGCAAAAAGCATTAATAATGGCGTTATTGTTGGTTGATGTTTGTGCATATACCAAGATAAATAGTTTAAGTATAGGAACCAGACTCAAAAATGTTTTGATGATTGATGAGGCACATGTTCTGTTATCTCCGGAAGGAAGAGGGGATAATTCGGATATCTCTGCAGGATCATCAACAGTAAGTTCGTTACAGAGGATGCTTAAAGAAATCAGGGCGTATGGGACGGGGGTTATTATTGCGGATCAATCACCGTCAAAAGTGACTCATGATATCATTGCTGCCACAGACACAAAAATTATGTTTCGTCTTGTGGAGGCATCGGAAAGGAGACTGATTGCTAACAGTACCAATATGGACGCAGAAATGGAAGAAACTCTCTCTTGTTTGCAAGTTGGTGAAGCGTATGTTTATTCTACAGCATTTAATAAACCGCAACTTGTGATGACGGAGGATATAAGAGAAAAGAAACAAATTAAATTAAGTATAGACAATGATTTGATTAGAAAATTGATGCATTACTGGGATAATAAGCAAAAATTATTATGTCCATACAAAGAGTGTTATTTGTGTGGATTATATGGTGATGGTTGTAATTATAGAATCAAGGCAGATGCAGAATATATTTCTAGCGAGGCCTATGCGGTTTGTGTTGATGCATTATATAAGAATACAGATAAGAAAAGAACAGTTAGAGGTGTGTTTTTAAGTATTCCATCTCTTTTTGCTAAAAAAATAGCAGCGATGGGATATGGGAATGATCGGGAATTTATTATTTGTGTAAGGATCAAATTGTTTCGAAAACTTCAGTTAAATGATAGATTATATAAAATGGATGATAAGGAAAAAATTAAACTGATTACCTTGTTTATGAAAGGAAGTGAGAAGAATGGATGATATGAGTTGTGATATGGAATATGTTGATGATATCGGTAGTGAAGTTGCAGATGCCCCAGTGTTGGATGATATGCTTGGTATTACAGATATGGAGTATGATGCAAGTGATGTTGACTATGATGAGGTTGCAGAATATTACCCTGATGAAGTCGACATTTCAGAGGACTATGAAGATGTTGGAGATATGGAACCCGATGTCAGAGAAGATTATGAAGAACAAGATATTTCTGATGAATTAAGTCAAATGCTTGACGAGTGGGAGGAGATGGGGGAGGCTGAAGACCCAGAGGTTTATGAGTATGTAAAAAAAAAAGATGATCTAAATTCATATGAAATGAATGGATATTCATATGAAAAAGATGATGAGGAAAGAATTATTTTGGCGGAGGGAGATTTGCATTTGGGACAGGGGGTAAGAGATACTTCTGCTCAATTAAAAGCAGGAGGGGAATTTCGGCGTGATACGGACGAAGGGGGACATTTGATTGGCAGTCGTTTTGGTGGAAGTGGTGAATTAAATAATTTGATTGCACAGAATCGTTTTATAAATCGGAGTGCATATAAAACATTTGAAAACGCCTGGGCTGATGAATTAGAGCGCGGTAATGATGTACATGTTAAAATTGAACCTTATTATCAGGAAAAAACAAAGCGTCCGCATGCAATAATGGGACGCTATACGATTACAGATCAAAGAGGCCAAAAACAAGAAGAAGTTTTTTCTTTAACAAATGAAAATCTAAATGAAGAAGAGTTTGAACTTTCGGAAGAAGCAGACGATATATAAATTATTGAGGAGTGTCATATCATTAAAGTTACTTTCTGCATTCCGCTGGCAGCTTGTCTGACCTAGGTAAGCCCATTGGCAGTTTTACTTTTGGCAATGCCTTTACGGCTTTGTCAAAACGACGTCTTGCGTGTGCTCAGTAGCATTACGCGAAGGGTGGCAATCGTACAGTACGATCTGTCTGTCCGTATGCATCCTACCCGATTGATAGGATCAAGGTGCTGTGTAGCGAGACATCGCCAAGGATTGTTTTGATATGTTCTTGAGGTTAGTCTTGTCTACTATTGATAAAAAATGTCTGATAATATTGACTTTTTTCGTACAAATGCTACAATAAAGGGTGAGTTTTGGCATGATAAGATGTGGAAAAATGCCAAGGTAAATCAACAGAAAGGAGAAACGGAATGAGTATAGCAACATTTCGTGGGGGTGTACACCCTTACGAGGGAAAAGATTTATCCAAGGACTTACCGATCAAGACTGTACAGCCTAAGAAAGAACTGGTATTTCCGATGGGCCAGCACATTGGCGCACCGGCAACGCCAATTGTCGCAAAAGGCGATAAAGTTTTAGTTGGTCAGAAAATTGGAGAGGCAAGCGGATTCATTTCTGCGAATATCTGCAGTTCTGTTTCGGGAACGGTAAAGGCAGTGGAGCCAAGAATGCTCCTCAATGGTTCTCAGGCAACTTGTGTTGTCATCGAAAATGATGGAGAATATGCAGCAATTGAAGGATTGGGAGAGGATCGTGATTACACGAAACTTTCTGCTGATGAGATCCGCGACATTGTGAAGGAAGCTGGTGTAGTCGGCATGGGCGGTGCCGGATTCCCAACCAATGTAAAGTTAGCGCCGAAAGAGCCGGATAAAATTGATTATATTCTGGTCAATGGTGCGGAGTGTGAGCCGTATCTGACTTCGGACTACAGACAGATGTTAGAAAGATCGGAAGAGATCGTTGGCGGTTTGAAAGTGATCCTGCATATTTTTGACAAAGCGAAAGGACTCATCTGCATTGAGGACAATAAGCCGGAGGCAATTGCTAAAATGCAGGAGGCTGTCAAAGATGAAGACCGCATTGAAGTGAAGGTGTTAAAGACGAAATATCCGCAGGGCGGTGAGCGTACACTGATTTCTGCTGCAACCGGACGCAAGATCTATTCTGCAAAACTTCCGGCAGATGCAGGATGTATTGTGGATAATGTATCCACGGTAATTGCAATTTATCGTGCGGTGTGCAAACAGACGCCACTGATCACACGTGTTGTAACATTGACAGGTGAGGCATTCAATACTCCGATCAATGTAGATGTGCGTATTGGATGCAGTCATGCAGAACTGGTGGAAGAAGGAGATGGATTCAAGGAAGAGCCTAAGAAGATCATTTCCGGTGGTCCAATGATGGGATTTGCCATGTTTGATCTGAATGTTCCGGTGACTAAGACGTCTTCTTCTATTTTGGCAATGACAAAAGACGAGGTAGCAGAGAATGAACCGACGCCATGTATCCGCTGCGGTCGCTGCGTAGAGGCATGTCCGGGCAATCTGGTACCACAGAAGATGGCAGAAGCCGCTATGAACAAAGACTATGATACTTTTGTAAAGTTAAATGGCATGGAGTGCTACGAATGTGGCAGTTGTACGTATGTATGTCCTGCTAAGCGTCCATTGACACAGAGCTTTAAGCAGGCAAGACAGTATGTCGCAGCACAGAGACGTAAAAAATAATGTATGAGCTCCCGGAATTGCCTTGGGCAGACGTTTCAGGAGTACATACTACAAATAATGGAGGATTAATATGAGCAATTTATTAAACATATCATCATCTCCGCATGTGCGTGACAAATCGTCTACGAGAAGTATCATGTGGGATGTGATCTTTGCCTTGATACCGACGAGTATATTTGGCATTTACAATTTTGGTATTCGGGCAGCAGTTTTGATCGCTGTCTGTATTGCAACCTGCCTTTTGTCCGAGTACATATGGCAGAAATGTATGAAATTGCCGCTTACCGTTAATGACGGAAGTGCGGTACTTACCGGTTTGCTGTTAGCATTGAACCTAACTCCGACATTCCCAATCTGGATGGCGATCTTAGGAAGTGTTTTTGCAATTATTATTGTAAAGCAGTTGTTTGGTGGTTTGGGTCAGAACTTCATGAACCCTGCGCTTGGTGCAAGATGTTTCCTGATGGTATCTTTTGCAGGACAGATGACAAGTTTTGCACACGATGGAATCACCGGTGCTACACCGCTTGCGATCATTAAAGCAGGCAGCAGATCAGATTCGATTCAGAAGATCTTGGCATCCGGTGATGGCAAGACACAGGAGGCAACTTCCCTCTTAAAGATGTTTATCGGAAGTACCGGAGGTACGATCGGTGAGACTTGTGCGATCGCACTGTTGATCGGAGCTGCGTACTTGTTGATCCGCAAGATCATTTCTTGGAGAATTCCGGTATGTTATATCGCAGTATTTGCAATCTTTATCTTGCTCTTTGGCGGCAGAGGATTTGATCTTACTTATCTTGCTGCAGAGTTGTGCGGTGGTGGATTGCTGTTAGGTGCATTCTTTATGGCAACCGATTATGTAACAAGCCCGATCACACCGAAAGGACAGATCATATTTGGTGTACTGCTTGGTCTTTTGACCGGAGTATTCCGTGTCTTTGGTGCATCCGCAGAAGGTGTATCTTATGCGATCATTATCTGTAACCTGCTTGTTCCATTGATCGAAAGAGTAACGATCCCGGTTCCATTTGGAAAGGAGGGTATCAAGGATGGCAAATAAAGAAAAAGAAGAAGTTAAGAAGAAGAGCACATTGGTGCATGACACCATTTGCTTATTCATGATCACATTGATCTCCGGTCTGCTTCTCGGTGCAGGTTATACGATCACCAAAAAACCGATCGCAGCGCAGGAGGAAAAGAACAAACAGGAAGCATACGAAGCTGTCTATCAGGGAGCATCTTTTGAGGAAGACAGTGCTCTTAACAAGTCATTGGAAAAGTTCAATAAAGACCTTGCGGCAGGCAAGGTAAGTTCGAAGGCTCTCGGTTCCTTATCTGATGTTGAAATTGCGGAAGCAATGAAAGCAAAGGTAGATGGAAAAGATGCCGGTTATGTTGTTTCTTGCAGCGGCAAGGGCTACGGTGGAGCAGTAAGCATTGCACTTGGTATTGACGAAAAGGGCGAGATCAAGGGCATTCAGATCACCGATTGTTCCAATGAGACGCCGGGTCTGGGACAGAAATCTTCGGACAAAGAGTTCAACGGACAGTTTATTGGCACCAATGCATCACAGGATCTGAACGTTGTAAAAGATGGCAGTGGCAGTACCAAAGATGGTACGATCAATGCGATCACCAGTGCAACGATCACCAGTAAGGCAGTTACAAGAGCCATTGATGGTGCATTTCAGTTTATTTCATCATTAGAATAGGAGGGTTCCCATGAATACATGTGTAGAACGATTAAAAAATGGTATCATAACGGAGAATCCTACGTTCGTTATGATGTTGGGTATGTGTCCGACCCTTGCGGTAACAACATCCGCCATTAATGGATTGGGCATGGGACTTACGACAACAGCAGTGCTTGTGTTATCCAATGTATTTATCTCACTGCTTCGTAAAGTGATTCCGGATAAAGTGCGTATTCCGGCATTCATCGTTATTGTTGCATCTTTTGTAACATTGATCCAGTTGTTATTACAGGCGTACATCCCATCTTTGAATAAGTCCTTGGGTGTGTACATTCCGCTTATCGTAGTAAACTGTATTATCTTAGGTCGTGCTGAGGCATATGCGTCTAAGAACAAAGTGATTCCATCTTTGTTCGATGGACTTGGAATGGGTCTTGGATTTACATTCGGACTTACTTGTATCGGCATTTGCCGTGAGATCTTAGGATCTGGTGCAATCTTTGGAAAGACATTTATTCCGGACGATTATCACATTACGTTTTTCGTATTGGCGCCGGGTGCATTCCTTGTATTAGCATTTTTGACAGCAATTCAGAACAAATTGAAGCTGCCATCAGCGACAAATGTAGAGAATGATTCAGACATTGCCTGTGGTGGTAATTGTGCATCCTGTGTAGGCTGTGCAAGTGTTGCCAATAAAGGCATTTTAGAAGCAGAGCGTGTTGCGGCTAAGGCAGCGAAAGCGCAGGCAGCCAAGGAAGCTGCTGCCAAAGCGAAAGCAGCCAAAGAGGCCAAAGCAAAGGAAGCTGCTGCAGCGGAAAAATCCGAAGGAAAGGAGGACTAATTAGATGGGAGAATTATTTGTTATTGTTATTTCATCCATGTTAGTCAGTAACGTGGTATTAAGCCAGTTCCTTGGAATCTGTCCTTTCCTGGGCGTTTCCAAAAAAGTTGAGACAGCAGCCGGAATGGGAGCTGCAGTAACGTTCGTTATTACGATCGCGTGTATTATCACTTACCCGGTTCAGAAATGTATTTTAGAGCCGCTTGGTTTAGAGTATTTACAGACGATTGCATTTATTTTGATCATTGCAGCATTAGTACAGTTTGTAGAGATGGCACTCAAAAAGTTTATGCCGGCATTGTATGAAGCACTCGGTGTATATTTGCCGTTGATCACAACGAACTGTGCCGTACTCGGTGTTGCTATCAAAAACATTTCCAATGGATATGGATTTATCGAGAGTGTTGTTTGTGGTTTCTGCACGGCATTTGGTTTTCTGATCTCTATCGTGATCATGGCAGGTATCCGTGAGAGAATTGAACACAATGATGTTCCAAATGCATTTAAGGGAACACCGATCGTGTTAGTAACAGCAAGTTTGATGGCAATTGCATTCTGCGGCTTCGCAGGATTGGTGTAGAAAGGGGGACGAATATATGATACAGAGTGTGGTATTAGCATCTGCAGCAGCAGGCGTCCTCACAGCAGCAGCCGTGATCGGTATTACCGGTCTGTTGATAGCCGTACTTCTTGGTGTGGCAGCCAATGTATTTGAGGTACCGGTCGATGAAAAGGCAATTGCGATCCGTGATGTTCTTCCGGGAGCTAACTGTGGAGGTTGTGGTTATGCCGGTTGTGATGCGATGGCAGCAGCGATTGCTGCAGGGGAAGCACCGGTTAATGGATGTCCGGTAGGTGGACCGGCTGTCGCTGATAAGATTGGTGAGATCATGGGAGTATCTGCCGGTGAAGACGTAAAGAAAGTTGCGTTTGTAAAGTGTGCAGGTACTTGTGATAAGGCAAGTGCCAAAGCAAACTATTATGGAATTTCTGACTGCAGAAGTGCTGCAGCAATTCCGGGTCGCAGCGATAAGGCATGTGCATACGGCTGCATGGGATTTGGTTCTTGTGTTGCAGCGTGTGGCTTCGATGCGATTCATATTGAGCATGGCGTTGCGGTTGTGGATAAAGAAAAGTGCGTTGCTTGTGGCAAATGTGCTGAGGAATGTCCAAATCATTTGATCGAACTGATTCCATACGATGCTACGAAAGTGGTATCCTGTTCCAATCAGGATAAAGGAGCAAAAGTGATGGCAGTTTGTGAAGTGGGCTGTATCGGCTGTGGCCTTTGTGCAAAACAATGTGAAGCGGAAGCAATTACCGTTGAGAACAACATTGCACATATTGATCAGTCTAAATGTACGGGCTGCGGTAAATGTGCTGAAAAATGTCCAAAGAAGATTATCTTGGCACACTAGTTCGGCTTATCAATATTTTCGAGTATTAAGACCTCCGGGAAATCCCGGGGGTCTTCTCTCATTTATCAGTCAGCTCAAACTTCACACTTCCAATGCTGCTGTCTGGTCACATATTGCTTATTATGTCACAAAAATAATAGCTATT